>NZ_WXYH01000220.1:0-85426 GCF_009872365.1 Rhodococcus sp. T7 | reverse complement strand
CCAACTACATCGCCCGAAGCCTGCTCGAGACCGGCGGCTTCAGACCCCAACTCCTACACCCCCGATTGGGATGAGCCGGTTTTCCTCGAGCTTCGGTCCCGCCATCCCGGCCAACCCGTTCGGCACCCGCCACATCCCGGTGGGCGTTGATCCGCCGCTGCACTCGACCTACCGACGGGTGTTGAACACGTGGTTCAGCAAGGCGGAGGTGACCCGGCGCGAGCCCGACATCGCGACCCTGGTCACCGAGATCGTCACCGGCCTCGCCGAGCGCGGCAGCTGGGACTTCGTCTCCGACCTCGCGGACGTCTCCCCCGGCGCGGTCACGCTGGGCATCCTCGGCTGGGACAGGTCGCGGCGCGAGGAACTGCTCGAGGTGATGGCACGCGGTCTGCGCAACCAGGCGAGCACCGATCCCTCGATCATCGAGCAGAACGCCGCGGGCAACCGCTGGATCCGCGAGCAGATCCTCCTCGAGGCCGAGGACCGGCGGACGCATCCCCGTGCGGACCTGATGACAGTGCTCGCCACCGAGCCGATCGTGGACGGCGAGCCGATGAGCGACGAGGAGGTGAGCGACACCGTCGTCTTCCTCCTGCTCGCCGGCTTCCACACCACCAGCGGCGCGCTCACCGCACTGCTCGTGCAGATGGCGCGGGAGCCCGCACTCCACGAGCGCCTCGTTGCCGACCGGGACCTGATCCCGGCCGCAATCGACGAGGTGATCCGCATCTACACACCTGTCACCGCCGTGGCCCGACGGGTCACCGAGGACACCCACCTCGGCGAGGTGGGCATGCGGACCGGTGACTGGGCGCTGTTCGTCAACATGGCGGCCAACCACGACCCCGCCGCGTTCCCGGACCCGGAGCGGATCGACCTGGATCGCGAGCGGTCCAAGAGCGTCGCATTCGGCTGGGGCGTACACCGCTGCATGGGCCTGCACCTGGCGCGGTTGGTCCTCCGCCTGGAGGTGGAGGCCGTCCTCGACCTGCTGCCGGGCCACCGGATCGACCTCGATCGCACGGTGCGGTCGGAGCACGTGGGTGTGGGCTTCTTCTATCGGTCGGTGCCCGCGGTACTGCCCGGTCGCTGACCGGCCCACTCGCGACTCCCGGGCGTCGCCGAGGAAGAGCACCACCTCGGCGACGTCGGTCTCAGGCCGGCCCGAAGACCGGAACGTGCTGGTGCTCGCCGACCGTCTCGAAGCGGGCGACGACCGCGGCGCCCATCGGGTCGGCGTCGTCGTCGAAGCCGGTCAGGGTGGTCAGCAGCCGCACCCCACACTCGAGTTCGACGAGGGCCACGTCGTACGGGACCCGCTCGCGCAAATAACCGGCATAGGCCCGGTGGTAGACGGCGTAGCTCCACACCGTGCCTCGCGGAGCCACCTCCTCCCACGTGTATCCCCGGTCCATGCACTCGGGGCAGACGCCGGCGGCAGGCCAGCGCACGAATGCGCAGCTGTCGCACCGCTGGAAGACCAGCCTGCCCTCCGCCGCCGCGTCCCAGAACCGGGAGTCGTCCTGGGTCTCCGGGGTCTCATATCCGCTCACGACGCCTCCGTCGACAAGATCGTGCTGGCTGCCTTCATGAATCCGAACGTCGAGCAGTACTGCGCCGTGCGCAGGCCCTCGATCTGTCGCGCCCCCGCCTCGCCGCGCAGCTGTCTGACCGCCTCGCACAGGTGGAGGAAACCCCACATGTACGCCTCGGAGAGCTGGCCGCCGTTGGTGTTGAGCGGAAGCCGCCCACCATGGCCGACGGCACCCGACCGGAACGCCTCCCCGACACCGCCCGGCTCGACGAAGCCGTAGTACTCGAGCATCTGGAGGACCCAGATGCTGGTCGGGTCCTGGATGTAGAGGGCGTCCACCGCTTCCCGTTCGATGCCGGCGGCCGGATAGATCCGCTCGGCCACCTGCTGGATCCAGGGCCGCAGCCACTGGTCGGCGTTCTGCCGGTCGCGCAGACCCGTCTGCTGGGCGATGCCCATCACGTGCACCGGCTTGTCGGTCAGCTCCGCCGCCCGATCGGCCCGAGCCACGATCAGGCAGGCCGCGCCGTCCGAGATCATGCACAGGTCCGGGCGGCGCAGCGGCGCCACCAGGTACGGGGCCGCCAGGTAATCCTCGACCGACGTCGGCTCCCGGAAGATCGCCAACGGGTTGTCCACCGCATACCGGCGCTGGGAGACCGAGACCTCGGCCAGATCCGCCTCGGTGGTGCCGTAGAGGTGCTGGTGCCTGCGGAACGCCATCGCCGCCGGACCGGCGACATTCAGGAAGCCGTAGACCGACGCCTCGTCCTGGCGCCCCAGGGGATGGCCGAACTTGTTCCCTGCGCTGCGCTGGTTGGTCCCGTAGACAATTGCGACCACGCTCGCCAGACCCGCGTCGATCGCCGCGCACGCCAGGTGCAGGGAGAAGTTGCAGGTGCCGTAGTCGAGGGTGGCGCTGTAGGCCGGGTTGAGGCCCGCCAGCCGGCCGATCTCCGTGTCGATCCCGAAGCCGCCGAACGACTTGCAGGTGATCAGCCCGTCGATCTCCGACTTGTCGATGCCGGCCTCCGCCAAGGTGATCCGCAGACCCTCGACCGCCAGTTCGTCGGCGGAGATGCCCGGGATCGTGCCCTGGGCGGTGTTGCCGGCGGCGACGATCGCGGTCCGCCCGCGGATCGCGCCGCCCAGCTGTGCTGCCGCCATCAGATCGCGTCCTCCGCTGCCAGTTCGTCGACCTCGTCGCGGCTCAGTCCGAGCAGTTCCTCGTAGACGTCGTAGTTGTGCTCGCCGTACGTCGGGGCGCCGCGGCCGACCTGGCCGCCTGCGTGCTGCGGCGTGTCGCTCATCTTCACCGAGGGAGCCGCCACCGGCCAGTGGCCGAAGTTGGTGGCGTCGAGCTCGGTCAGCCACTCCATCGCCTGCAACTGCGGGTCGTTCTCCACCCGATCCTGCGCGGTCTGGGCGACACCGGCGGGTACGCCGACCGCCTGGAGCCGCTGCATCAGCTCGAACGGCTCCTGCTCCGACGTCCATCCCTGGATCAGCGCGTCGAGCGCCTCGCGGTTGCGGTGCCGGTCCTCGGCGGTCGCGAACTCCGCCTGCGAGAGCCACTCGACATGGCATGCCTCCTTGGCGAGGGCGATCCAGTCGCCCTCACTCTGACACGTGATGGCGATCCAGCGGTCGTCCCCCCGGGTACGGTAGAGCCCCTCCGGCGCGGCGGTCGCGTACGGCGAGCGGTTGCCTGCCCGCTCCCAGACCCGGCCGTTGACCTGGTAGTCCAGGGCCGGAACACCGGTCATGAAGATGCCCACCTCGCTCTGCGAGGCGTCGATCGCCTGTCCCTGTCCGGTCACGTCATGGTGGTATACGGCGCTCAGCAGGGCCAGCGCGAAGCTGTAGGCGCCGTACCAGTCCAGGTAGGAGTAGCCCCAGCCGGCAGGCGGGAACGGGTCGCCGAGGCCGCTCATCTCCGAGGTGCCTGCGAACGCCTGTGCCACCGGACCGATGGTGCGGAACCGGCCGTAGATGCCCTTCGTGCCCATGCCCGACTGCTTGGCATAGATGATGTCGGACTTGATCTTGCGCAGCTCGTCGTAGCCCAGTCCCCAGCTCTCCATCACGCCCGGGGAGAAGCCCTCCGCGACGATGGTGCTCTCCGCGACCATCCGGCGGGCCAGCTCGAGGCCCTTGGGGTGCTTCACGTTGAGCGAAATGCCGCGTTTGCCTGGGTTCTTGTTGTTGTACTGCGCCCCGACCGGGCCGCCGAGGTCGGCGGGCCACTGCGAGGGCACCGGGCCGGTCGCCCGCTCGCGCGCCGCACGTCCGCCGACCGGGTTGCCACCGCGGCGCGGGTCGAGGTTCTTGTGCCACTCGACCTTGATCACGTCGGCGCCCAGGGAGGCGAGGAACCGGGTGGCGCCTGCCGAGGCGAGCATCCAGGTGAAGTCGAGAATGCGCACCCCCTGGAGCGCCCACGGCTTGCCATGGCTGGAGAGCCGCTCGGGCAGGATGAGCGGCGCCCGCTCGATCGGCCGGGGTGTCAGGCTCAACCGCAGGTCGCGGTGCTCGTCCAGCTTGGGGGCAGGAGTGGGTGTGACCCAGCCGTTCTCGGTCGAGATCCACTTGCTCAGCGGGTAGCGCAGCGAGCGACCCAGCTCCGGGTGCTCGATGTCACCGTAGGTGCCACGTTCGAGCCAGTGCTCGTCGTAGGCCGACTCGTGGGGCTTGCGCACCGGCACCCACATGAGGCCGGCTTCCTGGGCCTCGCGCCACGGCACGTCGTCGAAGAGGTAGCGGCGCACCGTGTGCTCGACCGCATCCATGTTGCGAGCGGCGCCGCCCTCCATACCCGGCAGCACGCGGGAGTCCTTGGTCTTCTCGTCGCTGCCGTCGCTGATCTCGTCGCCGATCCCGTAGCTGTCCAGGAATGGGCCGAGCAACTTGGCGTTGCGCGTGGAGGCCAGGATCCAGCGGCCGTCCTTGGTCTGGAAGATCGAGCGGTGGATGGAGACCCCCGGCGCGGAGTGGCGGCAGGTCTGGCGGTGGAACGGCGTGCGCAGGCAGACCCACGACATCAGGTCGCCCTCGGTGTTCTTCGCCATCGCCTCGTGCACCGCGCAGGAGAGGTGCTGCCCCTGACCGGTGTGACGCCTGCTGATCAGCGCGGCGACGACGGTGAAGGCGAGTTGCTCGCCGGCGACGGCGTAGGAGTGGTCCAGTTGAGGTGCCACCGGCGGCAGGTCGTATTTCCCCGACGGATCCGGGTCGTAGCCGTTGTTCATCACCTGGCCACCGAGGGCCAGGTGGACCAGGTCGCTGGCCTTCCAGTCCTTGCGCGGCCCTTCCTCGCCGAAGGGGGTGATCCGCGCGACCACGAGGGCGGGGTCCTGCTCGCGCAACGTGGCGCTGCCGAGGTCCCGCTCTTCGAGGTAGCCCAGCGGCGTCGCGTCGAGCAGCACGTCGCAGGCGCCGATCAGTTCGACGAACCCGGCTCGGCCCTCGGTCGTCTCGAGATCGAGTACGACGGAGCGCTTGCCGCGGTTGTAGGTCCAGAAGTGCAGCGAGCGCTCGGGGTCCGGCACGTCGTCGACGAACGGACCCATCCGGCGGCTCTCGGCGCCCTCGGGCGGCTCGACCTTGATCACTTCGGCACCGAGGCCGGCCAGCACCATCCCGCAGTACTCGCCGATCCGGTCGCCGACCTCGACGATGCGTATGCCTGCGAGTGCACCCGGCTTGGCCTGGTCTTCGGTTGTCTGGGGTGTAGTCATCGGGGTTCTCCAGTCATTTCGTCAGGACGCGATCCAGTGCCGTCAGGCTCGGACGGGCGCCGCGAGCTCGCGACGCGCAGGGAATCGCTCGAAGTCGGCGATGTCGGCGTCGGCGTATTGATCGGCGTGCTGCTGGCGGGTGAAGGGCCAGATGATGGCGACCCCGCCCTTGTCGGTGTACCAGTTGTCGCACAGCGAATAGGTGGTGCCGGGAAGCGCCGACCGAACGGTGTCGCAGAAGGCCGCGGTCGACTCCGCGGAAGGCGCCAGCGCCCGCCCTTCACGCTGCATGGTGTCCAGCAGCCGCATCAGGAAACCGACCTCGTCGCGCAGGCAGGTCGGGATGGCCACCGAGTTGACCGGGGCGAACGGGCCGTTGAGCAGGAAGAAGTTGGGCATGCCCGGCAGGCCCATGCCGCGGTAGCTGTAGACGCCGTCGGCCCACATCTCCTCGACGGTCAGGCCGTCGGGTCCGACGACCTCCATCGGCCGCATGTAGGCGTGCGTGTCGAAGCCGGTCGCGTAGACGATCACGTCGAGCTCGTGCAGCGTGCCGTCGGGGTCCACGATGCCGTTCGGTTCGACCCGCTGCACGCCGCCGAAGACCGGTGTGACGTTGGGACGCTGGACGACCTGGTAGTAGTCGGGCGACTTCGGGATCCGCTTGCAGCCCGGCGGGTCCTTCGGCGTGAGCTTCTCCCGCAGGACCGGGTCCGGGACGGCCTCGGCCAGCTCGTCGTAGAAGCGCTGGGTCTGGACCGTCCGCTCGTCGCCGGGGATCAGCCGCCAGGTCTCGGAGCCCTCGGTGGCCACACGCAGCGTGGCGACCCGCCGGTCCCAGTAGCCGGCCAGCGCAGGCACCCGCAGCAGCACCCGCTCCAACGGCGAGATCTTCTTGTTCTGCCGGATCTGGATCCATTGCGGCGTTCGGATGAAGTGCTTGACGTCGTGGCCCTGCTTGCCGAGCTCGCTGACGATCTGGATGCCGCTGGAACCGGTGCCCACGACACCGATCCGCTTGCCGGTCAGGTCGACGCCGTGGTCCCACTCGGAGGAGTGCCAACTGTGGCCCTCGAACGTGTCGGTGCCCGGGAAGGTCGGTCGCTTGGGCACGTGCAGGAAACCGGTCGCGGCGACGACGACGTCGAAGACCTCGGTGCTGCCGTCGGGCAGGGTCAACGTCCAGGCGTCGTCCTCCCACTCGGCCTGCCGCACCTCGGTGTTGAATCGTATGTGCCGGACGACGCCTTGCTCCTGCGCGAAGTCGGTCAGGTATCGGCGGATCTCCGAGCCCGGCGCATACCGCTTCGACCAGTAGTTCTTCCGCGCGAACGGGAACTCGTAGGAGCGGGTGATCACGTCGACGTGCAGACCCGGGTAGGTGTTGTCGTACCAGGTGCCACCGACGCCGGCCCGCTTCTCGAAGATCTGATATTCGATCCCTGCCTCGGCAAGGTGATGTGCGAGGAACAGCCCCGACATACCTGCACCAATGATGCCCACTCTCACAGGACTGACCTCCCAGCTGCAACGTAACCTCGTTAGTAGCAGTACTATAACATGATTGGAAGATGGACTCAGACCAGACCACCCGGCCATCAGCCCTGTGCCGCAGACTGAGACGTCGACCACTGCCTATTATGTTTAAACCTATCCGGCTGTGGTGTTTTGATCGAGCTACCGGATAGCATTAGTACTGGACGACCACGACTGGCCGCGCACAACCGGCCGTCGGCACAGACTTCTATTGGAGGAACCATGACCGAGATCGCGACCAGGCCCGACGTGTCAGGAGGCCAGCCGGACGAGGCGGGAGTGCGCTCCTACGACGTCGTCATCGTCGGCGCCGGCCTGACCGGGATGTACCAGCTGAAGCTGGTGCGCGAGCTCGGTCGGTCGGTTCGGGTCATCGAGGCCGGCTCCGGCGTCGGCGGCACCTGGTACTGGAACGCCTACCCCGGCGCCCGGCTCGACTCGGAGTCGCATTCCTACCAGTACTCCTTCGACGAGGAGCTGCTCGAGGAGTGGCGCTGGAAGGAGATGTTCGCCGGTCAGCCCGAGCTCGAGTCGTACTACAACCACGTCGCGGACAAGCTCGATCTGCGTCGCGACATCGATTTCGACACCCGGATCGAGAGCATGGTCTTCGACGAGGAGACCAACTCCTGGACGCTGCACTCGACGACAGGCGAGGTGTACCGCGCGCGCTTCGTCATCATGGCGACCGGCATCCTCTCCGACCCGAACTTTCCGCGCATCCCCGGCCTGGATCGGTTCGAGGGCGAGTGGTATCACACTTCGCTGTGGCCCAAGGACAAGCAGATCGGCTTCGAGGGCAAGCGGATCGCGGTGATCGGCACCGGCGCCACCGGCGTCCAGGTGATCCCCGAGGTCGCCAAGACCGCCGGCCACCTGACGGTCTTCCAGCGCACCGCCAACTGGGCCGTCCCGCTGCGTAACCGTCCGCTCTCCGACGACGACATGGCCGCCATCCGCGCCGGCTACCCGGACATGTTCCCGTACCTGCGGCAGACCTTCAGCGGCTTCCTGCACAGCTGGGACCCGGTGAAGTCCACAGAGGTCGCGCCGGAGGTGCGCGACGCCCGCTACGAGGAGGCGTTCAACTCCCCGGGCTTCACCAAGTGGATCGGGCTGTACAACGACCTGGCCTACGACGCGGAGGCGAACAAGGTCTACTGCGAGTTCCTCGCCGAGAAGATCCGCGAGCGGGTCAACGACCCCGAGATCGCCGAGAAGCTGATTCCGAACGACCACTACTTCGGCACCAAGCGGGTGCCCTGCGAGACCAACTACTACGAGACCTACAACAAGGACAACGTCGACCTGATCCTGCTCAAGGAGAACCCGATCAAGGAGTTCACCGAGAAGGGCGTCCTCACCGAGCAGGGCGAGGTCGAGGTGGACACGATCATTTTCGCCACCGGCTTCGACGCCTTCACCGGTGCGCTGAACAAGATCGACATCCGTGGCCTCGGCGGGCAGACGATGCGCGACAAGTGGAAGGACGGCCCGCACACGTACATGGGCATGCAGGTCGCCGGCTTCCCGAACCTCTTCATCGAGGGTGGTCCGCACGGCAAGGGCGGCCACGGTAACGGCCCACGCTGCTCCGAGCCCGTGGTGGAGTGGGTCACCAAGGTCGTCGACGACTTCTTCACCAAGGGCTGGAACCGGATCGACGCCGACCCCGAGGCCGAGGCCGTCTGGACGAAGCAGGTCGCCGACACGGCCGCCGGCACCCTGCAGGCGACTGCGAAGTCGATCTTCTTCGGCGACAACATCCCCGGGAAGCCCCGCGTCTACGTCGCCTACATCGGGTCGCTGCCGGAGTTCGTCCAGAACCTCGAGAACGCCCGCGACGACGACTACCGCGGGTTCCTCGTCCACTGAGACCGGCCCCTCGACGGCGGGTCACGGACCGTGACGTTGCTCCGGTCCGTGACCCGCACCCCACCATCGCCACCTCCCAGCTGCCCAGGAGCACCATGACCTCGCCCGTTCCCCTCCGTGTCGACGTGTCCGACGAGGATCTCGCCGACCTCGACCGCCGGCTCGCGTCCACCCGGTTCGCGCCCGATGTCGGCAACGGCGACGGCCGCTACGGGGTCTCCACCGAACGGCTGCGGGGCCTGGTCGAGCACTGGCGCACGGGCTACGACTGGCGGGCCGAGGAAACCGCCCTCAACCAGCTACCCATGTTCCGCGTCGACGTCGACGGCCAGCCGATCCACTACGTGCACGTCCGCGGCACCGGCCCCGACCCGACGCCGCTTCTGCTCACCCACGGCTTCCCGTGGACGTTCTGGGACTTCCACCGGATGATCGGCCCGCTCACCGACCCGGCATCCTTCGGCGGGGATCCGGCCGACGCGTTCGACGTGGTGATCCCCTCGCTGCCGGGCTTCGCGTTCTCCTCGCCGCTGAGCCGCTCGGGCCTCAACTTCGTCACCACCGCCGACCTATGGGTGCAGCTGATGCGCGACGTCCTCGGCTACGAGCGGTTCGCAGCGCACGGGGGTGACTGGGGCGCCCAGGTCACTGCACAGCTCGGCCACAAGTACGCCGACAATCTGCTCGGCATCCACCTCACCAGCCTGATCTCGTTCCCCGCCGGCTGGAACTCGGATCGGCCGTGGAACCTGCTCCAGAAGGCGGCGGACGCGGCCACCCCGGAGAACCGCGCCGCGGTGGTGGCGTGGGAGAAGCGCCGGGTCGGCCACCTCGTGCCGCAGATCGTGCATCCGCAGACCATCGCGCACGGGATGAACGACTCCCCCGCAGGCCTGCTCGCCTGGCTCACCGAACGCAGGCTCGCCTGGATGGACCCGGCGCAGCCGCTCGAGGACGTCTTCTCCCAGGACTTCCTGATCACCTCGACGATGCTCTACTGGATCACCCAGAGCTACCCCAGCGCGGCGCGGTTCTACTACGAGGCGGCCACTCATCCGTGGCAGCCGGCCCACGACCGCACGCCCGCAATCCAGGCCCCGGCCGGTCTGTCGATCTTCCGCGACGACAACCCGCCGGGGGCCTCGTTCGACTGGCTGCCCGCCATGTACGCCGAGATCGCCCACCAGCGGGTGCACGAGGTCGGCGGCCACTTCGGCGCGATGGAGCGACCCGACGACGTGGTGACCGACATCCGCGACACCTTCCGCAACCTGCGCTGAGAGCGCCGAAAGGACACCGCATGCCCCGCCCACCGAAGTCCACGAGCTTCGACTACATCATCGTCGGCGCCGGCGCGGCCGGTTGCCTCCTGGCCAACCGGCTCACCGAGGACCCGCGTAACGCCGTACTGCTCATCGAGGCAGGCGGCGGCGACGCGAACCTGATCCACCTGGTGCCGAAGGGTTTCTACTTCACCCTCACCAACCCCAAGTACTCCAAAACGTTCGCAACGGTGCAGTTCCCCGACGGCCACGTGGAACACCTGCCGCGCGGCCGGGTGATCGGCGGTTCGACGACCATCAACGGCATGGTGTGGAACCGCGGCTGGGCCAACTCCTACGACGCGTGGGAGAAGGCCGGGAACGCCGGCTGGAACTGGCAGCGGTTCCTCGACGCCTTCCGCAAGATGGAGCGCCACGAGTTGGGGCCGAGCGCCACCCGCGGCGGTGCGGGCGCGGTCGACATCGAGATCGCCGGCCCCCGCGAGGCCACCTGCGACGCACTGATCGCATCCTTCGCGCAGAGCGGGGTGCCGTTCGAGGAGGACATGAACGGTAGCGGCGGCGAGCGCACGTCCTACGTCGCCTCCAACACCCGCAAGGGCACCCGGATGAGCGCGGCGCGCGCCTACCTGCGCCCGGCACGGCGCCGCAAGAACCTGACCGTCGTCACCCACACCGAGGCCGAACGGCTGGTGCTGGACGGCACCCGCGTCACCGGTGTCTCCTGCCGGCGGAAGGACGGCAGCCTGGTCACGTACTCCGCGCGCCGCGAGGTGATGGTCACCGGCGGTGCGTTCGACTCACCGCTGCTGCTGGAGCGCTCCGGCATCGGCAACCCGGAGATCCTGGCGAAGGCCGGTGTGAAGTGCCGCGTGGCCAGCCCCAAGGTCGGGGAGAATTTCAAGGAACACCGCGGCATCCTGCTGCAGTACCGGCTCGCCGGGGTCAAGGGCTACAACAAAGAGGCCTCTTCCACCCCCCGCTACCTGTGGTCCGGCTTCAAATACCTGCTCACCCGTCGCGGCATGGTCGCGCACGGTGGCTACGCGCTGAGCGCGATCTACAAGTCGGACCCGGCCTCGGAGTACCCCGACACGCAGTGCTTCTTCACCCCGATCTCCACCTCGGATGTCAACCCGATGACCGGCCGGATGGTGGTCGACAAGTTCCCCGGCGCCAAGTACGTCGCGCTCCCGATGTACCCGACCAGTCAAGGCTCGCTGCACATCACGGGCCCCGGGCTGGACTCCGTACCGCGGCTCGAGCCCAACTTCCTCAGCACCGAGGAGGACCGGCGGATGCTGGTCAAGACGCTGCGCAAGGCGCGCGAGATCACCGCCACCGCGCCGTTCGCCAAGTACGTCGTCGAGGAACTCCAGCCCGGCCCGCAGATCGCCGAGGACGACGAGATCATCGAGTACGGCATCAACCACGGCAACGCCGGCGCACACGGCCTGGGCACCTGCGCGATGGGCCCCGACGAGGACGACGTGGTCGACGCCTCGCTGCGGGTCCGGGGCACGCAGGGACTGCGGGTGATCGACGCGTCGGTCTTCCGGGATCAGCCGTCGGGCAACAACAATGCGCCCACGATGGCGCTGGCGTGGATCGCGGCCGACATCATCCTGGCCGAGCGGCGCTGACGGCGCCTCGAACGTAAATGAGAGGGAGCCCGGGCCGATGGCCCGGGCTCCCTTTCGTTTGTTCGGTTGGTTCATACCGTCCGGCTCGGCGGGAGTCCTTCCGGACTCCCGCCGAAAGCCTCAGGACAGGTCGAGCCTGATCGCGCCCTCCGGGCAGGCGGCCGCGACGTCTTCGGCCGCGCCGCGCTCGTCGAGGCCGATCGCGACGTCCTTCACCTGGCCGTAGCCGATGTCGTCGGTGTCGAACCAGTTGGGCGCGAGTGTGTAGCAGCGGCCGTGGCCGACGCACAGGTCGGTGTCGATGCTGAATCGCAGGCACTGCTTCTCGTCGGTGGTGCTCTCGGTCATCGTGCTTGCCTTTCGTGAAGTCGGGTGTCGGAGTCGGGTGCGCCCGCCTCAGCGGGAGGCGACCTCGAACTCGAGGGGCAGGTGGAGGAGCTGCTGCATGAAGCTGCCGTAGCGGAAGTTCTCGACGAAGTCGTCGGGGATCCGGTACTCCCCGATCCGCTCGTGCCAGACCTCGAGCCCGATGCGCATCTCCAGGCGGGCGACATGGGAGCCCAGGCAGCGGTGCACGCCGAGGCCGAAGGCCGAGTGCGGAACGCCGGTTCGGGTCAGCTGCACGTCGGGGGCCAGCTGCCGGTCCGCGCCGCAGCGGGCGATGAATATCCGGTCCCCGGCCTTGACCGGGAACCCGTTGATCTCGGCATCCTGCTTGGCCACCCGGCCTGCCGAGCCGCCCGTGTTGTAGAAGCGCATCAGCTCCTCGATCGCACCGGGGATCCGGGTCGGGTCGTCGATGAGGAACTGGCGATCCTCACGGTTTTTGGCGAGGTGCCACATGATGAAGCCGAGCTGACTGGACGTGGTCTCCTGGCCGGCGATGAACGCGAGCTTCGCCATTCCGACCAGCAGATCCTCGGGGATCTCCTCGCCGTCGACGCGCATGTTCACGAAAGCGGTGGCCAGGTCACCGGGCTGCGGGTTGGTGCGCCGGTCGTGCATCGCGCCGCGCACGATCGTGTCGATCTGCGACTCGATGTCGTCGCGCTCCTCCTGGGTGGGAAACTCGAAGGTGGCGCGCTCGGCGAGGTGGAACATCCGGTCGACGTCCTCGGTGCCGATGCCCAGCCACTCGAGGAAGAAGAGAGCCGGCAACTTGGCGGCGAAGTCCTTGGCGTAGTCGCAGCTGCCCTTGGCCACGATCGAGTCGATCAGCTCGTGGCAGATCTCGATGATGCGTGGCTCGAGGTGTGCGACGGCCTTCGGCCCGAACAGCGGCGCGAGCGCCCTGCGGTACTTGGTGTGCACCGGCGGGTCCATGGTGATCGGCGGGACGTCGAGAATGACCTCCTGCTTCGTGTAGACGATCGAGCTCGGCAGGTTCGACCAGGTGTGCGGGTCCTGCAGCACGTGCTTGACCGTGTCGTAGTCGGCGGCAACCAGATAGCCGCGGTTGACCGGGCTGTAGAACAGGCCGCCGACCTTGGTCGCCTCATCCCAGACGGCAAAGGGATCGACGCCCAGTCGCTCGTCGGTCTCCAGGTCGAGGCGATGGATCGGCAGACCGTTGGTCTCCGCTCGCTCCAGCATCGAAGTCATCGTCAAACCTTTTCCTTATTATGTAGAGTTTTCTCTAACATAATTGATTGTAAGCAAGAACACAATTGCAGGAGGGTGACACCTTCATCGGCCGATCCGGTCGTACATCCCTGCGGAGCGGTACGAGCGAGCCATCGGGCTGGCCAGATAGTGATGCGGATAAGCCAGCGGTACGGCGCTCGCATCGTCGAGCCGAGCCACCTGCTCCGGAGTCAGCGCCAGCCGCAGACAGCCGAGGTTGTCGCGCAGCTGGCCCGGGTTGGTGGCGCCCACGATCGGCACCACGTGGACCTCCCGGTGACGCAGCCACGCCAGCGCGAGCTGGGCCGGTGTCGCGCCGAGCTCGGCGGCCATTGCGACCAGAGTCTCGACGACCGGGCCCGCAGCATTGCCATGGGGGTCGGCCCACGCCATCGCCGGAGAGCCCCACACCTCGCTGGACAGCCTCGAGTCACGTCCGCCGCCGTCGGCGTATTTTCCGGTGAGGAGACCATTCTTCAGCGGTGACCAGGCCAGCACGCTGAGCCCGAGTTCTGCTGCCATCGGCATGTACTCGGCCTCGGCGCTGCGGCCGAGCAGGCTGTACTCGATCTGCAGGCCGACGTACCGAGTCCAGCCGCGCAGCTCGGCCAGGGTGTTGGCGCGGGCGATCACCCAGGCCGGGGTGTTGGAGACACCGACGTAGAGGACCTTGCCCGCGCGCACCAGGTCGTCGAGACCGCGCATCACCTCCTCGACCGGCGTGAGCAGATCCCAGGAGTGGACGATGTACAGGTCGAGGTGGTCGGTGCCCAGGCGGCGCAGGGATGCCTCGACCGACGCGATCATGTTCTTGCGCTGGTTGCCGCCGGCGTTGGGGTCGCCGTTGCCGGGCGCGGCGTTGGTGTACTTCGAAGCGATCACCACCTCGTCACGGTGACCCGCGACCAGCTCGCCGACGATCCGTTCGCTCGCGCCGGCGGCGTACTGGTTGGCGGTGTCGAGATAGTTGCCGCCAGCCTCGCGGTACAGCTCGTACAGGCTGCGGGCCGTCTGCTCCTCGACTCCCCAGCCGGTGGTGGCCCCGAAGGTCATCGTGCCGAGGGCCAGATCGGAGACCCGCAGGCCGCTGCGGCCCAGGAGGCGGTAGTTCATCACAGGTACGTCGCTCATTCGGTCACGATAGCGGCCGAAAGCCATTGTATGACAACTTCAACATCATTAACGTCATTGGCATGACCACGACCGACACACGCCACCGAGCGCCCGACCCCCGCCGCCTCCAGGAGCTGCTCGACCGCCAGGAGATCCACGACGCGCTGCTGCGCTACACCCGCGGCGTCGACCGGCTCGACGAGGACCTGCTGCGCTCCGCGTACCACCCCGGCGCGATCGACGACCACGGCATCTTCCGCGGCACGGTCGAGGAGTTCATCCCCTGGGCGTTCGCCGGCCACCGGGCAAGCCATCACGGCGAGCAGCACTACATCACCAACCACACCTGCGAGATCGACGGCGACGTGGCCCACACCGAGACCTACTTCGTGATGGTCGGGCAGAACCGGTCGGGTACGCCCGTCACGCTGCACGGTGGGCGGTATGTCGACCGGTTCGAACGCCGCGACGGCGAGTGGCGCATCGCCCACCGCATCTCGATGGTGGAGTGGACCGGTGGCGTCACGACCCCCGACCTGCCGCCGGTCGACCGCAGGCAGAACGGCACGGTCGCGCGCGACCGCAGCGACACCTCCTACGACCGCCCGCTTCTCGCCGACGAGCGTCGCACGCTCGAACCGTGAGCAGGGGCGCTTCGCCGGGCCGTCGACGCCCGTCGACATCCTGATGAGCAGACCCCGTGGCCGGCCCGGCGAAGCGCCGTCAGCGGCCGGAGCGGACGAGCCGTCCCGGCCGGGCCCCGGTGTCCTCGCCGTCGCGGTAGACGGTCTGGCCCGCGACGATCGTGTGCTCGTAACCGACCGCCTTCTGCATCAGCCGCTTGCCGCCGGTGGGCAGGTCGTGGGCGATGTACGGCGAGCCGAACGTGAGCCGGCCGAGGTCGATCACGTTGAGGTCGGCCCGCAGTCCCTCGCGGATCCGGCCGCGGTCGGCCAGGCCCATCACGTCCGCGGTGTCGGACGTCATCCGGCGGATCGCCTCCGGCAGCGCCATCACCCCGCACTCCTTGACCCAATAGGTCAGCATCCAGGTCTGGAAGCCGGCATCGAGGATGAAGCCGACATGCGCGCCACCGTCGCCCAGGCCCATGATCGAGTTGGGGTCTTCCAGCATCTCCTGGCAGACCCGCAGGTCACCGCTGGCGTAGTTGGCGAACGGGACGTGGATGAAGCCCATCCCCTCGTCTTCGAGGAGGACGTCGTAGACCACCTCCGGCACCGGACGCCCCTCGCGGTCAGCGATCGCCTGCAGCGAGTTTGCGGCGTCGGGGGTGTAGTTGGGCGGGTTCTCGAAGCGGTACATCCTGCCGTAGGAAAGGAACTGCAGTAACGGCCAGGCGCTCTCGGCGTACGGGTCCTCCGAGAGGATCTTGCGGCGCACCTCGGGATCGCGCATCCGCGCCACTCGCTCCGCCAGCGGAAGGTCGGCGATCGCGCGGTAGCTCGGCGTGGCGGAGAACGGGTTCTGGCTTCCCTCCAGCCCCATCAGCAGGCCGACCGCTCGCGGCGCGACGACCGGGCGCAGGTCGACGCCGTCGTCCTTCGCCGATCCGGAGTACTTCAGCAGGTCACGCCACAGGTCCTGATTCGCATCCGCGGTCTGACCGCTCTGCACCAGGCTGTAGACGCCCGGCAGACCCGACTTCTTCAGCGCGCGGCGGACCATCTCGAACTCGCCGATCACGTCGGGGTCCTGCACCTCGGCGACGAACTCGAAGAGACCACGGCCCGCGTCGGCCATGCCCATCGCCAGGCCGACGATCTCACGTTCGCGGGCGAGGAGCGTCGGGGTGTAGTCCCCGGCGATGCTCTTGTGCGCCGTGGAGCGACTGGTCGACACACCCCACGCGCCGGCGCGGATCGCGTCGGCGACGATGACCCGCATCTGCTCGACGTCCTCGGGCAGCGCAGGCAGCAGCCTGAACGCCCGCTCTCCCATCACATGAACGCGTACCGGCGCGTGCGGCACCAGGGCACAGATGTCGATGTCGCGCGGGGTGCGCTCCAGAACGTCGAGGTATTCCGCGAAGGTCTCCCACGTCCAGGTCAGACCCTGGTGCATGACGGGTGCCGGGATGTCCTCGACGCCCTCCATCAGCTCGATCAGCCCGTCGCGGTGCTCCGGCTTGCACGGCGCGAAGCCGACGCCGCAGTTGCCCATCACCACTGTCGTCACGCCGTGGTGCGACGAGGGGGCGGTGGCGTCGTCCCAGACCGCCTGCCCGTCGTAATGGGTGTGGATGTCGACGAAGCCCGGCGTCACGATTCGACCGGTCGCGTCGATCTCCTCGGCACCACGTCCGGCGACCTCGCCGACGACGGCGATGACGCCGTCCTTGACCGCGATGTCGGCAACTCTTCCCTCGGCACCGGTGCCATCGTGCACCTCACCACCGCGGATCACGAGGTCGTACTCAGCTGTGCTCATCACTTCTCCCTGCCGTTCTGCTATGGAGTAATGATGGAACTCTAGATGCATGTAGGCTGCATGTAAATCATTTGCAACACGATAGAGCTGGAGGACCGGTCGATCAGAGCGGCGGCTCGACCGTCTCGTAGCGCGCCACGAACCGCTCCAGCAGCCGGGCCAGGTCGTGCAGGTCCGCGGCCGGCCAGTCGGCGGTGATCTCCTCGATCAGCGCCATCCGGTTCGCGGTGGCCGTGCTCAGCGCACCTCGTCCGGCCTCGGTGAGCCGGAGCACGGCCCGACGCAGATCGTCGGCGTCGGGGGCCCGGACCACCAGGTCGCGCTCGACGGCAGCGTTGACCGCACGACTGGCGCTCGACTGCTCGATCTCGAGATCATCGGCCACGTCGCTGATGGAGGGCCGCAGCCCGCGCTGCTCACGCAGCTCGACAGCGCGAAGCACGCGGAGCGCTTCGGTCCCCGGGATGTGGGAGACGCCGTCGAGGATGCGCCGGCGGTACGACGGTCGCCGTACCGAGCGGACGAGCCGCAGCAGCAGCTCGTCCACGCTGGTCAGGTCCTGGTCACGAGACATGGCGCATGGATAGCACACCGCTGCGCGGTGTCCGTGCGGGAACCACCACTCACCGGGTCGAGACGACAGTGGTCTTCAGCTGCGTGTAGTGCAGCAGCGACTCGAAGCCCTTCTCGCGCCCCAGCCCGCTCGCCTTGTAGCCGCCGAACGGCGTCTCGATCCCGGTGCGACCGCCGTTGACGATCACCTGGCCGGCTTCGAGCCGCGAGGCCACCCGCAGTGCGCGGGCGGAGTCACCGGTCCAGACACCGGCCACCAGGCCGTACTCGGAGTCGTTGGCCAGCTCGATCGCCTCCCCCTCGGTCGCGAAGCGACTCACGGCGAGGACCGGGCCGAAGACCTCCTCCTGGAAGATCCGCATCTCGGGCGTCACGTCGGCGTACACCGTCGGCTCCACGTAGCGTCCCGCGGCCTGCGCGCCGCCCGCTGCATGCCCCCCGGTCACCAGACGAGCGCCGTCCTGCGCGGCGACGTCGAAGTACTCGATCACCTTCTCGAACTGCGCCTCCGTGGTCATCGGCGCCAGCCGCTCCCCCGGGACCCTGGCCCGCATCTGTGCCGCCACGCGCTCGAGCAGTGCGTCGTGGACCTCCTCCTGGACCAGCAGCCTGCTCAGCGCCGCGCACTGCTGACCCGCGCCGGTGCAGATGGTCAGCGCGCTGTCGACGACCCGATCCAGGTCGGCGTCCGCGAAGACCACGTTGGCGGACTTGCCGCCCAGCTCCAGGATCGTCGGGATCAGCCGTCGGGCAGCGCTCTCGGCCACCCGCCTGCCGGTGACGACCGAGCCGGTGAACGCAACCAGTCGCACCGACGGGTGCTCGACCAGAGTGCCGCCGACCTCCGGCCCGGCGCCCAGCACCACGTTGACCACGCCGGCCGGGACGCCCATCTCCTCGCAGAGCTGCGCCAGCATCACGGTGGTGCCGGAGGTGAACTCCGAGGGCTTGATCACCACGGTGTTGCCGGCGGCCAGTGCGGCCGCCAGGCCGCGGGCCGCCTGGGTCAGCGGCCCGTTCCACGGGGTGATCACGGCCACCACGCCGTACGGCTCGCGGCTGGTGAACGCGTGGTCGCCTGCGCCGAGGTTGATCGTCTCCCCGAACAGTGCCCGGACCACGCCGCCGTAGTACTCGAAGTAGTCGGCGGCGACCTGGAGGCCGCCGCGCATCTCGGCGACGAGCTTGCCCGTCTCCTCGACCTCGACGTCGACGAACTCCTGGGCCCGCTCGCGCAGCGCACGCGCGACCGCCGCCAGCAGCCGGCCACGCTCGACCGGTGCTCGATCCGCCCACGCGCCGGCGGCACGACGTGCGGCGTCCACGGCCAGGTCGACGTGGTCGCGGCTGCCGAGAGCGACCCGGGCGATCGGGCTGCGGTCGAAGGGGCCGGAGACGGTCAGCGCCTCCTGATCTCCTCGCGGAACGCTCTTGCCGTCGATCCAGTGGTTCAGCTCGCGGACCATGTGCGCCTCCTGGGACGTGTCGGGATACTTCGATTCAACCATGTCTTGAACACAACTATTTCACCGCGTCCATTACTAGTGATGTAGATTGCAAATAGTTAGCAGAACTATTATGAAGATCGAGAGGCTGACCGTGGACGACACGACCCAGATGACCTCGGAGCGTCCGGCGCTGGACGGCGTGCGAGTGCTCGACGCGAGCCGGGGCGTGGCGGGCCCGCTGGCCGGGATGGCGCTCGGCGACTACGGCGCCGAGGTCATCCGGCTCGACGATCCCTCGGACGCGGACCTGCCCGGGGCCGTGGCCTGGCATCGCAACAAGACGATCGTCCCGCGTGAGCGAGGCTCGGCCCTGGTTGCGGACGCCGACCTGGTGCTCACCACCGACGCCCGCACGGCGGCCGCACTGGGCCTCGACCTGGACGACGAGCCTCCGACCGGCCTGGTCCACCTGCACCTGCCGTTGTGGCACGACGAGCAGGACGGACTCGACCCCTACACCCGCGACCGGATGGTCTCCGCCGACTTCGGCGCAGCACGGCGGCAGACCTCGTTCAGCGGCGGGCCGGTCGACGAGGTCTACCCCTTCCTGTCCTCCATGCAGGGCGCCTGGGGCGCCACCTGTGGCATCGCCGCGCTGGTCGAGAAGATCCGCACCGGCCGCGGCCAGCGGGTGGTGGTGGACCCGCTGCACGGCTCGATGGTCACCACGATCACCACCATGCTGGTCAGCCCCACCGAGCCGCTCCCGGCGACCACCGTCGGCCCCGGCGGCCCCAACCCGACGTTCGGGACCTACCGCTGCGCCGACGGCGAGTGGCTTTTCCTGGGCGCGCTGGGCTCGAAGTTCCAGGACATCGCGTTCGAGCACCTCGGCACCCCCGGCATCATCGTCGACCCGCGGATCGACGGTGTGCGCGAGCGGCTCTACGCCCCCCGCAACAGGGACTGGGTGCGCGCGCGACTGGCCGAGGCGTTCGCGCGCCGTACCCGCGCCGCGTGGCTCGAGGAGCTCACCGCCGCCGGGTGCCCGGTCAGTCCCGTGGGCGACCGCGACGACTGGCTCGACCATCCGCAGGTCGCCGCGCTGGGTCAGCGCGTCGAGCTCGGGGACCCGCTCGTCGGCGACGCAGTGACCGGCGGGGTCGGCGCCGAGCTGTCCCGCGGTGGGCTTCGCGAGCACCGGGCGCGGATCTTCGCCGACGACGCCGATTGGGCCGAGCCGCGCGCCGACCTCCCCGCGCCACTGGACGCGCTGCCCACCGGAACCGGTCCCCTGGCCGGCATCAAGGTCGCCGATCTCGGCACGGTGCTGGCCGGGCCGTACGCCGGAATGCTGCTCGCCGCGCTCGGCGCGGACGTGGCGAAGGTGGAGACGGTGACCGGCGACGAGCTGCGGGTGCGTGGCTACGGCATCGCCCGTGGCCAGCGCGGGCTCGGCATAAACCTGCGCGATCCGCAGGGATACGACGCCTTCCTGCGGCTCGTGGCGGCCAGTGACGTCGTGCTCGACAACTACCGACCGGGCGTCCTCGAGCGCCTGCACATCGACCACGCGACGCTCGCCGAGTGCCGGCCCGACATCGTCACCACCTCGATCACGGGGTACGGCGCCGACGGTCCGCTCGGCAGTCAGCCCGGTTACGACCCGGTGGTCCAGGCGCTGACCGGGATCATGAAGGCCCAGGGCGGCAGCGCCGAGCCGGTCTTCTCCACGCTGGCGATCAACGACGTGACGGTCGCGTGCCTGGCCGCGCTCGGCACCTGCGCGGCGCTCTATCAGCGTGCCGCCGGCCGCGGCGGGCAGCACGTCACCTCTTCGCTGGCCGTCGCCGCCACGTTCATGCAGAGCGGTGAGCTGGTCCGCTACGCCGGCAGGCCGCCCGCCGAGACCGGTGGCCGGGACTTCCCCGGGCCCGGACCGCTGTCCCGGTTCTACCCGTGCGCGGACGGCTGGGTCAGGGTGCACCTGCACTCGGCGGCACAGGCGGTCGACGCAGGGCTGCTGCCGGAGGTCTCCGGCGCCGAGGAGGGTGCGGACGCGCTCGCCGAACTCATCGGGACGGCGATCAGCGCGCTCACCTCGGCCGACGTGGTGGCGGCCGTGACCCGGGCCGGCGGCGCCGCGGTCCGTGCACGTGACTTCCGCGAGGTGGTGAACGACCCCGAGCTGCTGGCCGACGGCCACGTCACCGAGCTGGTCTGGCCGGACGGCAACTCGACCTTCCTTCCCCACCGCCTGGTCACCTTCAGCGGGCATGCGCCGTACCCGGTCATGCGGGCGACCGGTCACGGCGAGTTCAGTCGCGAGCTGCTCGGCGAGGCGGGACTGTCGGGTGCGGAGATCGAGGAGCTGATCGGCGCCGGCGTGGTCGTCGTGGGCGAGCCGATGCACTCGGTCGTGGGCGTGGGCTACCGCTGATCCTCGGCCGCCGACGCGCGACCGTCGCGGCGCCTGGCGGGCACCGCGACGGTCGCCGTACCGGGCGCGAGTACGGTGCCCGCCTCGTCCTCGATCCACAGTGCGAGGTCGACCACGCGGTCCCCTGCCTCCTCGCGCACCTCGGTGACCCGGGCCTTGACGTCGAAGAGCGCGCCGCGCAGCGTCGGTCCGCGGAACTGCAGGGCCAGCGCGACCACCCGAGCCCCGGGCTGCCACTCGCGCAACATCCGGTGGGCGTAGGACCACTGCAACCGGCCCATCGCGATGGCACCGGGGTAGCCGGCCCTGCGACCCTCGTCGTCGTCCATGTGGATCGGCACGAACTCGTCGTTGACGGCCGCGAAGCGGTTCCACTCGGGGTATCCGGTGCGGCGCGGACCGGCTGCGATCACGTCGCCGACCCGCACCTCAATTCTCGCGCTCATCGTGGCTCCTCCGGGTCAGTAGCGAATCGAGGTGTCGTGGCCGAGCTTGACGCGAGCGCCGTCCTGGTTGGTCCACTCCACCTCGGTGACCGTGACCAGCATCGGCCCCATCCGTCCGGCCTTCTCGCGGTAGGAGTGCAGGCGGGTCTCGGAGCGGATCACGTCGCCCGCGCGTATCGGGGCGCCGTAGACGACCTCGCTGCCTCCGTTGATCTGGTGGCGCAGTCCGGGGCCGGCGATGCCGATCGCCTTCTCCAGCCGGTCGGTGTCGCGCTGCAACGGCGCCACCGCGGGCACCATCCGGTCGGCCACGATCCAGGCGAAGGGATTGAACTCCTCGGGCGCCACCAGCAGGCCGCCGCCGGGGACGACGAAGCGCGCCGGCGGCGGATCGGGGTAGTAGACGGCGATCGCCCACCGCCGGATGTCGGAGGCAGCGACGGGGAACGACACCCGCCAGTCGGCCACGGCGCCCAGCGAGGCCCGCATCTGCTCGCTGACCAGGCTCATCGGTCGCGGTGGTCGCGCTGCCCGGCGACCGTGGGGTGGGCGTAGGGGTGCACGACCCTCGTGGCCGGCGGCTGCTCGGCGCGCAGTGCCGCCGTCGCGCGACGGTACGCCTCGACGACGCGGTCCTCCTCCGCGTAGTCGAAGCGGTCGGCCAGCGCATCGGCAGCCCCCTCGACCGGCGGATGCTCGACGTACCAGCGCACCGTCTCGGTCAACGCCACCACGGCCGGCTTCGGCTCGACGTAGCCCAGCAGATCCGCGGCCTTGTGCACGTCGACCAGCAGATGATCGTCGTGGGAGAGCGGGTAGAGACCACGGCCGGGGCCCGCCAGGTCGAAAGGCAGCGAGACGGGGTGCAGCGCACCTCCGGCCGCCGCCGCGCAGATCTCGACCCACTGACGCATCGAGAACTGGTCGCGGTCGCCGATGTTGAAGATCTCACCGGCCGCGGCGTCCGGCCGGTCGACGGCCGCAAGTAGGTAGGCCGCGGCGTTCACCGCGGCACAGCGCATCGTGACGGTAAGTCCGTTGTCGGCCAAAATGATTCGGTCACGGCCGTCGAGGACCCGCCGAGCCACCGACCACTCCCGCGGGTAGACCTGGCGCGGTCCGTAGATCGAGGGATAGCGGAAGATCGAGGCGGAGAAGGCAGCGTGCTCGTGCAAATCGAGCACGTGCTGCTCCGCCGCGCGGATCTTTCGGGAGAACGCCTCGCCGCCGCCCTCCGTCGCGATGTCCTCGGGGCGCGTCGCCCGTCCGACGTCGGCGGCGTCCTCCCGGGCCTGGACCGGCATCCCTTGTGGTGCAAGACGTCCCGGCTCGTGGTAGCCGGCGTAGGCGGGCAACCCACTGACGGCGACCAGGGATCCGCAGTGCCCCGCGACGGAGTCGGCCACCACCCGGAGCCGGCCGTACGCGGCGACCACGACGTCGTACGAGCGCCCGGCGAGCGCCTCGTCCAGCGACTCACGGAAGTGCGGGTCGGCGTGGATGTGCTCGTACGCATCCAGCTCCGGCAGCTCGTGCGTGCCACGGTGCAAGAGGGTGACGGCGTAGCCACGCTCGGCGAGCCCGGCGGCCACGTGCGGGCCGGTCGGACCGCTGCCGCCGACCAGCAGCGCTCGGGGTTGACTCATGCGGCGATCCCTTCGTCGGTCGGCGGCGCCGTTTCGGTCCCTCGGTAGCCGGCTTCAGCCGGCGTGCTCCTGCTTCTTCTTCTCGACGTTGATGCTCGGGTCGATCAGACCCTCGTTCATCGCCTTGATGAGCAGCGCGACGTGCTGGGAGAAGAACCGTGCCAGGCGGAGGCCGTTGGCCATGAACCAGAGCTTCTGGTGGCCGGAGTGGCGCAGCGTCGTCCGGAGTTCGCCGCGGTCGTCGACGTTCCAGACCGTTGCCAGCGCGTCTGCCACCTCGTCCCCGACGATCGGGCGTGCCACCTCGCGCATGTTGCGGAAGCCGGTGCAGAAGACGACCACGTCGGCGGCCTCCTCGGTTCCGTCGCGGTAGACCACGCCGTTCGCGGTGAACCGCTCGATCTCGCCCGGCTGGATCCGGATCTCGCCGTTGATGATCAGCGCGCAGTTGCCCTTGTCGATGTACACCGCACCGCCCCCGCGCGTGGTCAGGTAGGTCTGACCCGCGTCGCCCGGTCCGAGGGTGGTGCGGAAACCCGCCGCCTCCAGACCTGCCAGCATCTCGGCGTCGAGTTCGGCGATCCTGCGGGTCACGACCGGCGCCAGCCCGGTGCTGAGCGCGAGCGGGTTCGCGCTGGCGAGGAGGTCGGCGGTACTCGTCTCCGGACCGTCCTCGCCGTAGTAGGCGCCGAAGAGATTCTTCAGGCCGTGCCGCTGGGAGAAGACCAGAACGGGACTGCGCTGGACCATCGTGACCGAGGCGGCCTCGTGCTCGTAGGCGTCCTGGGCGATGTCGTGCGCGCTCGCGCCGGCTCCGACCACCACGACCTTCTTGCCCCGCAGTGCCTCGCCGCCCAGGTGCGTGCTGGAGTGAACGACGGTTCCGGTGAACTTCTCCATGCCCTCCACCACGGGCTGGTGCGCGATCGTCTCGCGGCCGGTGGCGAAGACCAGGTGCTGCGGGTGGAGGGTGCGCCGCTCGCCGCCGTGGTCGAGCTCGACGGTCCAGTGTCCGTGCGCCTCGTCGTACGTGGCGCTGTGGACGTTCGTGCTGGTCCACAGATCGAGGTCCATCAGGGTGACGTAGGACTCCATCCAGTCGGCGAGCTTCTCCTTCGGCGTGAAGAGCGGCCAGGTGCTCGGATAGGACAGGTAGGGGAACTGGGTTGCCCATTTCGTGTCGTGCAGCAGCAGCCCGTTGTAGCGCAGCCGCCAGTTGTCGCCGGCGCGTGCGTGGCGGTCGACGAGCAGCGTGGAGACGCCGAGCTGTCCCAGCCGGGCGGCCAGGAACAGGCCGGAGTGTCCGGCACCGATGATGAGGACGCTGGGGTCTACGGAGCGGTACTCGCTGCGCTCGGCCCGGACCTCGTCCAGGGATCGGCGGGCGCCCGGCACCGACGGCGAATTGTGCTCGTCCTTGGCGGCGTCGTCGATCGAGACCACCGGCGCGGGGAAGTCGCGCAGCGCCTCGAGGCTGGTGGAAACGACCCAGGACCGCCACGCACCGTCGTCCTCCTGCACCAGGCGGACCACGCCACGGCCGGTCGAGACCCGGGTCTCGAAGTGGTAGATCGCCTCGATGTAGGCCCCGTTGAACGAAACCGGCCAGGACTCGTCGAGCCGGAGACCGCCGAAGCCGGTGTCCTCCAGCGCGCTCGTGAGCGCGTCGACGATGTCGTCGGCGCCGTGCAGTGCGACCAGGTCCCAGCTGAGGGCGTAGATGTCGCGCCACCAGGGGTCGGCGGAGAGCAGCGCACGTACGCCGGTCCGATCGGCACCGGCAAGCGCGCGGTTCATGTCGTCGAGCCACTCCTGCACCACCGTCCGGTGGTCGGGCTCCAGCCCGGTCAGGACCGGTGTGTCGTCGAGCTGGGTCATCGGGTCTCGTCCTTTCCGGCCTGAGCGCGGAACTCCCGCACCGTCTCGGCCGAGGGCAGCGCGATCAGCTCCACCTGGTTGCCGTCCGGGTCCTCGCAGAGGAAGAGCGTCACCGGACCGTAGTTCTTGATGAGGCTGGTGGTGGGCTCGGAGTAGACCTCGTAGCCCATCGCGACCAGCCGGGCGTGGAGGGCGCCGATGTGGTCGGGGTCGACCGGGAAGGACAGCTGGCCCATGCCGATGTCGCCCGGTCGCTTGGGCCGGCCTTCGTCGTTCTCCGGCAGGTTCCACTGCGCGAGCTCGATCTGGCCGACCCGCGAGGCTCCCTGCACGAAGACAGTGGTCGCCTTGGCGTGGGCCGGCAGCCGCATGAGCGACGGCGTCAGGTCGCTGGTTTCCTTCGTCAGGGTCTGGCGCATGCCCAGCCCTTCGACGTAGAACCGCACGGAGGCCTCGAGGTCACGGACGCCGAGCGCGACGTGGTTCAGGCTCCCGACGGCGATCCTGGTGTCCGCCGGGGCGCGATTCTCCTCGGCCGTCGTCACAGCACGAACCCCTCTTCCTTGAAGTCACCGTCACGCCATTGCAGCGCCGACTTGAGCCCGTCGCGGGCCGCCCTGGTCTTGAACTCGCCCGAACCGGGCCGGAAGCCCTGGGCGAGCACGTACCACGGGACCGACGACTGCAGCGCGGACCGGAAGCCCATCGCCTCGTAGGTCTGGTTGAGCGCGATCTTGTTGGCCGAGAGCATCGCCGGGTGCAGCTTGGCCATCGGGCGCAGCTCGCGCATGACCTGTTCGTCGAGCTCCGCGGCCGGGTAACTCTTGGCGATCCAGCCCATCTCCGCGGCACGCTGCCCGGTCACCGAATGACCGCCCAGCTGCATGTACTTCGCCTGCGCCATCGACATCTTCCAGGGGAAGTACTCGATGTCGGGGGTGGACTGCGCCCGGGTGGGCGGGTAGCCCATCACGCAGTCGTCGGCGGCGAAGACGATGTCGCACATCGACATCAGCTCCGAGCCGCCGGCCAGCGCGTAGCCGTGCACCTTGGCGACCACCGGCTTGAGCAGGTCCCAGATGGTCATCCAGTCGCGCAGGCAACTGCGCGGGAACTGTCCGGTCCAGGATTCGAAGAGCTCGGAGTGGTTCCACCCGTCCGGCCGCTCCGGGTTGGCCTGGCCGCCGGCGTAGCTGTTCATGTCGTAGCCGGCGCAGAACGCCTCACCCGCACCCTGGATCAGGATGAGGGTGACCTCGTCGTCGGCCTCGGCGGCCTTGAGTGCCGCCACCACCTCGCGCCGCAGCGCGGGGCTGAGCGCATTGCGCTTCTCCGGCCGGTTGAGGGTGATCGTCGCGATCCGGTCCTCCACGCCGTACAGGATGTTCTCGAACTCCACTAGTTCTCCTCGAATCTGTGCTCATGGCTCTGCCCGGTGTCGGGCTGGAAGGGGGTGGGGCCGTCGGTGGTCACGACGACCCCACGGTCGATCAGGTCCTCGATCCGGTCGGCGGTCACGCCGGCGGCCGCCAGCACGGCGCGGGTGTCGGCGCCCTGCGCTCGTGGTGGGGTGCGCACCGCTCCGGGTGTCCGCGCCAGCCGCACCGGAACGCCGAGCATCCGGACGCCGCCTGCCTCGGTCACCATGCCGTGTTCGGTCAGGTACGGGTCGTCGAGTACGTCCTCGACCGGGCGCACCACGCTCGCCGGCACGCCCTTGGCGATCATTTCGCGTGCGATGTCGGCGCCCGGGTCGAGTCCGGAGACCAGGGCAGCCAGGTCCGCGTTGAGGTCGTGCCGGTTCGCCAGCCTGTCGGCGTTCGTTCGGTAGCGCGGGTCGGTGGCCAGGCCCGGCTCCCCCAGGAAGTCCGCGAGCAACGCGAACTGCCGGTCGGAGCCTGCCGCGACGTACACCTCGCCCGCCGGCGAGTCGAACACCTCGCAGGGGGCGATGTTCGGGTGGCCGCTGCCGAGGCGGCGCGGGGATTCGCCCGTCATGAAGTAGTTCGCCGCGACGGGGTGCAGCAGGCTCACCGCGCCGTCGGCCAGGGTCAGCTCGACGAGCTGGCCACGGCCGGACGCGGTGCGTTCGTGGAGCGCCAGCAGCACGCCGGAAACGGCGAGCAGGCCGGCGGTGAGATCGGTGATCGGCATCGGCACCCGCATCGGGCCGCCGTCGGGCTCGCCGTTGAGGTGCATGATCCCGGTGTGCGCCTGGATCACCGCGTCGTATCCGGGCAGACCGGCCATCGGGCCGTCGGTCCCGAACGCGGTGATCCGGCAGTAGACCAACCGGGGAAACCGCTCCAGGAGCGCTGCCGCGTCCAGTCCCCAGCGATCCATCACGCCGGGCTTGAAGTTCTCCACCAGAACGTCGGCGCCCTCGAGCAGCCGCAGCACGAGCGCGCGGCCGTCGGGCGCCGAGAGATCGGCGCTCAGGTGCTGCTTGTTGCGGTTGAGCCCCACGTAGTAGGAACTCACGCCGTCGGGACGCGCCGGCCCCCACGTGCGGGTCAGGTCACCGGCGACGGGCTCGACCTTGACCACCTCCGCACCGTGGTCGGCCAGCATCTGGGTGCAGTACGGGCCCGCAAGGACGCGCGAGAGGTCGATGACCCGCACGCCGTCCAGGGCCCCGGTCACTCCGCTGCCCTCAGCACTTCGGCGGCGTCGGGTGCCCCGGGCATCCGGCGCTTGCGCATCTGGATCCGCCAGCGGCCGGCCTCGCGCCGGAACGCCCACTCGTTGATCGAGGCGCTGAGCAGCTTCAGGGTGGGGCCGTCCTGGTGAAAGATGAACGAGTAGCCGTTGGCCGCGGCGTCGTCACCGGTCACCTTGATCGCCAGGTTGTTGCCCTGCACATGCATGCTGCGGCCGTAGAAGCCGTTGTCGTGGGCGGCGGTCCGCACCGAGAGGAACTCGCGCATCGCGGCGAGCCCCTCCCACCGGACCACCTCGTAGGGATCTTCCCCGCGTCCGGCGGAGACGTCCATGACGCAGTCGTCGGTGAAGAGCGCGAAGTACTCCTCGTCGAGCGGAGCATCGGCGTAATAGCCGTATCGGGCGAGCAGCTCACGGATCTCCCGCTCGTCCTCGAGCTCGCGCAGCCGAGCCTCCAGCACTGCCAGCCGGTCCTCCACGGTGCATCATCCCTTCAAGTCGCCCCCGCACGCACTGTACATCACAGCATCATACTTACGCGACATCATTGCAACACGCTTGCGGAAGTCCCGCAGCGTCTCAGCAGCAGCCGTCGGCCGCGACGCCCACGCGCTCGTCGAACTGCAGGATCGTGCCGTCGGGGTCCTTGACGAACATCGCCCGCATCGGCTGGTCGGCGCTCTCGCCGTATCCGACTCCGGTGGTGTCCTTGACCGAGATCGGCTCGTAGCCGGCCGAGCGCAGCCGCGTCGCCAGCGCCGGGATGTCGTCGACCCAGAACCCGATGTGGTGAATGCCGATCTGGCCCAGGTGGAGCGGCGAATTTCCGGCCAGTTCCTCGGACTGCGAGATCGCCAGGAAGAGCCGGTCGCCGTATCCCTCCCCGTCGTTGCCGCCGAACCTCAGCATCACCTCACGACGCCGGGTCGAGCCCACCTCGGGCCCGTAGAGCGAGTCCGCCGGTGGCTCGTTGGTCGCGTCGCGGATCACCGTCATCCCGAGCGCGTCGCGGTAGAACGCCAACGAGCGTTCAAGGTCGCTGACCCCGATGGCGATGTGGGAGGAGAGCTTCATGAGGGTTCCCTTTCGACAAGTGACGTGGATAACATGATCACCATAGACTCATCACTTAGCCGGCCGGGCGCCTCAGCGCGACCGCCCGTCCCAGGAGGACCCTTGACTGCCACGCTGCCCGATCTCGGCACCGCGGAGACCGGGCGCACGCTCGGGATCATCGACTGCGACGTCCACCCGCTCAAGATTCGCGAGCACCAGCAGCGCGGTGCCGGCGTCCTCTCGTACCTGCCACAGCGTTGGCAGCGGCATGTCGCCGAGGTGGGTGTCGCCCGCGGCGGCTGGGCCGGTGGCGACCGGCCACGGCCGCGGGAGTACGGCCAGCGCTGGGACACCGAGCCTCCCGGCGGTGGCGCGCCGGGGAGCGACCCGCTCTTCGCCGCCGAACAGCTGCTCGACACCTACCAGATCAGCGCAGGCCTGCTCAACGACCTGGGCGCCTTCTCTTCCGCGGGAATGAAGGGGCAGCCGACCGGCTTCTCGGCGGCGTACTGCCGGGCGCTCAACGAGCACCGGTGCGACAACTGGCTGGCCCGGGACCCGCGCTGGTACGCCTCGATCAACCTGCCCTACGAGCTGCCTGAGCTGGCCGTGCGGGAGATCGAGTTCTGGAAGGAGCAGGACCGGCAGTACGGAGACCGGATGAAGCAGATCATGCTCGCGCCGGACAACCTGCGCCCGCCGGGCCACCCGTCGTACTGGCCGATCTACGAGGCCTGCGAGCACTACGGGCTGCCGGTGACCTTCCACGTGATGACCGGAAACCGGGTCACCCCGTCGGGCTCGCCGAGCTACTACTACGAGGAGCACTGCGACTACGCGGCGTTCAACTTCCCGATGGTGGCCAGCTTCATCTTCGAGGGCGTTTTCGACCGCTTCCCGAATCTCGCGATCGTCCTGGTGGAGCTCGGCTGGTCGTGGGCGCTGCCGCTGTCGTGGCGCCTGGACGCCGTGGCCCGCACGATGGGCGGCGAGGTCGCGCACCTGGCCAAGGCGCCCTCGGAGTATCTCCGCGACCACTTCTACTTCACCACCCAGCCGATGGAGGAGCCGGAGGACCACGCCCACCTCGACGAGCTCTACGACGCATTCCTGGCCTCGGGCCTGGGCGAGAAGCTGATGTACTCCTCGGACTACCCGCACTGGGACTTCGACGAGCCGGCGGCGCTGCCGCGCAACCTGAGTGTCGAGCGCCGGGCGGCCGTCCTGGGCGGCGTGGCCGGCGAGCTGTACGGCATTCCGCTGCTTCCCGGCCGGGGCCTCGCGGTCTGACCTCGGCACAACTCTGTTCCTGCAATCTATTTGTAGTAATTCTACTAACATGGACATAGCTGGATAGCGGGCCTAGGCTGCCCTCGGTGCCGCACCGCGGGTGGTGAGGCCGGATGGAACGCGAGGAGAAGCGTGACAGTAAAGGTGAACGGTCGAAGGAGAACAGCGCGGGTCGCCGGCGCTCTGGCGGCACTGGCGACGGTGACACTCGCCGGCTGCGGCGCCGACAACACGTCGGGCTCCGAGCAGACGGCCGGCGGCGGCGACAGCCCGGCGGCCGCCCTGAGCGGGACCCCGATCGAGATCGGATACGCCGCCTCGATGTCGGGGGCGCAGGCCAGCAACGGACTCGGCGGCAAGGCCGTCGCCCACGCATGGCAGGAGTACACCAACGCGCACGGCGGCATCCTCGGTCATCCCGTCGAGATCACGGTGACGGACACCAAGAACACCGTGCCGGGCGCGACGTCGGTCGTGAAGGGCTTCATGGGCGACTCCGACGTCGACGCCGTCTTCATGACCGATCTGGTCGCCGAGTCGGCGATGACGGACACATTCAGCAATACCGATGTCGCGGTCATCAGCGCGAACGGCGCCACGAACGTGCCGTGGACCACCGTGCCGGGGCTCTTCCAGGACGTGTCCGGTGCCGAGTACGCGGCGCGGGTGTTCGCCGACGTCGCGAAGGCCGCAGGCACCGAGAAGCTCGGGTGGGCGGTCTGCTCCGAGGTGGCGAACTGTCAGGAGAACAGCAACAAGGGCTCGGCCTACGCCGAGACGCTCGGCGTCGCCCCGGTCGGCACCCAGCTGATCTCCGCGAGCGCCTCCGACTACACCGCCCCCTGCCTGTCGTTCGCAGGCAAGGGCACCGACGGCATCGCGATGTACGCCGGCTACACGACCGGCACCCGCTTCGCCACGGACTGCCTCCGGCAGGGGTACTCCGGCACCTTCCTGACCGCGAACTCCGGGTTCGACCAGAGCGCCTTCGGCAAGGTCAGCGGCTTCAAGTCCTACGGCAGCACCGAGGGCTTCCCCTGGTGGGCCGACGATCCCGCCGTGGCGACGTACCGCGACGCGATGGCGAAGTACTCCCCCGACGGTGCCTGGCAGTCCGGCAACGCGACGGCGATCTGGTCGTCCTTCGAGCTCCTGAAGAAGGCCCTCGACGACGCGAAGCCCGCGACGATCGACCGCGCCACGGTGATGGACGCGATGTACCAGGTGAAGGACGAGACGCTCGGCGGCCTCCTCGCCCAGCCGGTCACCTACGCCAAGGGCGAGCCCTCGCGGCCCGTCGAGTGCAGCTGGTTCCTGAAGTTCGACGCCGGCGACGACGAGCCGACGAGCATCGAGCCCGCGAAGTCCGGCAACGGCGCGACCGGAGACCTGGCGAGCACCTGCGGGAACAGCGTCGGCAGCTGACGCTCGACGAAATATCTACGGCGCGCGACGAATCCGGCGCGGCTGACCAGATCTGATCACCTCGATCGTTCGGGCCAGTCGCGCCGGGGTGGTGTAGGACTCGATCGAGCCACTCGACCAGTAGCCGGGAGTGTCGGTGACGTTCACCACCGGGTTCTCGCCCACGGCGACCGCTCCCGATCCGATCAGGTCGTCCAGCAGGCGACCGGCGCCCAGCTCCTCCAGTACGTCGACGGTGTCCAGGCCGGGTCGCCGGGCGGTCAGGAACGGACGCGCCGAGTCCTCGAATGCCCCGAAGACCGGATGCCCGATCCCGAACGCGCGCCCGATGCCCGGATGGTCGACGACAGCCAGCAGCCCGCGCCGAAGCGCGATCGGGTCCTCGACGAGGTCGATCACCGGCACGTAGCGATGCGCGCCGATCCCGGCGGCGCGCAGCTCGGCCACCGCCTCGGCGACGCTGCGCGCAGCGAAGCGTGGCACCAGCCACGCGCCGAGTTGTCCGTCCGGCACCGCGACCGAATCCTCGAGCCCGTCGACCTGTGCGAGCAGGTCCCGCCCGTCCGACCCTGCGGCCAGGTAGAACCAGCCGTCTCGGGCACGGTAGAGCCGGTCCAGCGCATGGCGGCCCGTGGCCTCGGGCCCACTCGGCTCGTCCCACGACCTGCCGTCGTACCCGATCGCGAACGGCAGCTGATGCAGCGTGGCGGTCCGCGACAGCGACGCGTTGACCTGCTGCCCCGCACCGGTGCGCAGCCGGTCCAGGAGCGCGAGCATGATGCCGAAGGCGTTCAGGTGCCCGGCCGCATGGTCGTTGACCACGACGCCGAGCATCCGCGGTGGGCCCTCACCACCGGCGCGGACGCCCATGCCGGTCACCATCTGCGCGAGCGGCTCGTGACCCCGGTAGTCGGCCCGGGAGCCGCCGTGGGAGTGCAGCGACATCGTGGAGTAGATCGCGGCCGGATTCAGTTCGCGAACCCGCTCGGCGCCGAGACCGAGCCGTTCGGCCGCGGCCGGCGTGAAGTTGTGATGGACGATGTCCATCGCGCCGATCAGATCCGGCAGCAGTCCCTGGATCCTCTCGTCCTTCAGGTCGAGAAACGCCATCCGCTTGCCACTACTGACCGTGCGATGGCCGTTGAAGGCGGACCGGTCGTCGGTCAGCGGGTCGGCGCGGCTCGCGGTCACCGCCGGACTGTCGACCTTGAGCACGTCGGCGCCGTACTGCGCCAGCACACGCGTACTCGTCGGTCCGGCGAGCAGACTGGCGCAGTCGAGCACCCGAACACCGTCCAGGGCGAGGTCGTGACGCAACCGCCTGTCGCTCGACCAGGAGAACCCCTCCCCGATCCAGTCGATGTCCGCCTCCGGGCCGGCGCCGTCGGGCCGCGCGGAACGGCCCCGGCACAGCTGGGGCCGACTCTCCGAGAGCAGCACCGGGAATCCCGGCTGGACCGTCGCACCGAGCACGGGGTCGGCGACCTCGATGACCGACCGACTGGCGCGCGCATGGTCGTCGGCGAGCCACGCCCGGGTGCTCTGGCACAGCCCGAAGGCACCCTGGAGCTCTTCCTGGCAGATGCGTTCCCAGTCCCGGCCGGACCGGGTGCCGATCAGCTCCACCAGGTCCCGCACCATCTGCTCGCAGGTGGAGTCGTCGAGATCGACGAGCCGGTACTGCGGAAGGAACCGGTCGAGGAACCGCTGCAGGCCGCGCAGCGGCGTGTCGAAGTAGAGGTGGGTCCCGTCGGCCGCCCGCGCGGTCTGGAGCATCCGGTGCAGGCGCGCGTAGATCGGGTTGTCGGTCTTGCGGGAGACGGGGACCTCGGCGTAGGAGCCCACCGCCTGGAAGGCCGCCTCGTAGAGCGAGACCTCGATCCACGCACCCCGGCCGGTGGAGGCGCGGGTGAGCAGTGCGCCGGCCACCCGATGCGACGCCATGAAGGCCGCGAAGGTCGAAGCCATCGGGAGCGCGCTGAAGACGGGGTCACCGTCGACCTCACCGTGCCGCGCCGGGTACAGGCCGGTCGCCGCGGCGAGCAGGCCGTCCCAGCCGGGCAGCTCGGCCCGAGGATCGTCGCGGGGGAAGCCCGGGAGCGAGCACCACACCAGCTGCGGTGCGCGCTCGCGGATGGCCGCCGGGTCCAGGCCCAGTCGCTTCAGGACCCCGGGGCGGAAGTTGTCGACCACGACGTCGGCGGACTCGGCCAGCGCTGCCGCACGGGCGACGGCCGCCGGGTCGTGGAGATCGAGGTGGAGCTGCCGTTTGTTGCGATACAGCGCAGCGTTCGCCGGCGAGTCCCACCGCGGGCCGTCCGGAGGGTCGATGTGGATCACGTCGGCGCCGTTGTCGCCGAGGAACATCGCCAGCATGGGACCGGCCAGGTAATGGCCGAGATCCAGGACGCGCAACCCGCTCAGTGCACCGGTTGTCATCGGGCCACGCCCTCTATATACATAGCTACATCATTTCTGCACAATAGAAACAAAACAAGATCCGAATTCGACGGAGTAAGTCAGGAGGTCAGGTGAGCACCAGAAGGTACGTCGTCGGTAAGGCGGCCGATCTCGCCGACGGGGAGAAGATGGCCGTCGAGGCGGGCGGCCGCTCGATCGCGATCTTCAACGTCAAGGGCCGCTACTACGGCCTGCTCAACCGATGCCCGCACCGCGGCGCCGACCTCTGCGCGGGGCGGTTCCTGCCACGGGTGACGGCGGCCGTCCCGGGCGAGTACCACTACGACACCGAGCAGACCTTCCTGGTCTGCCCGTGGCACGGCTGGGAGTTCGACGTGACCACCGGCCAGTCCTACTTCGACCCGGTGGGGATGCGCGGGCGGCCCTACAAGGTCGACGTCGAGAGCGGCGCGACCATCGCCGGGATGCAGCCCGGACCGCTCCGGGCCGAGACGGTCGGCGTCCAGGTCGAGGACGACTACCTCGTCGTCGATCTCCGCCCGCAGCGCGCCCAGGCGGCCCGCACCGAGAAGCAGGAGACTGCATGACCACCCTGACCACTCCCCTGATCGAGCCCGTCGTCGACCGCGCGGGCCGCGAGACGCTGTGGACCGGCAGCGTCATCGACGTCGATGTGCACGCCCAGGTGCCGAGCGCCGAGACGCTCTTCCCCTACCTCGCTCAGCAGTGGGTCGACTGGTGCACCGAGCGGAACTGGAAGCAGCCGCAGGGTCCGCTGTCGCACTACCCGCCGAACTCGCCGCGCACCTGCAGGCCGCAGTGGCGGCCCGCCGACGGCCGCACGCCGGCCTCGGACGTGGACCTGCTGCGCCGGCACGTCCTCGATCCGTGGGACGTCGATCGCGCAATCCTCAACTGCTACTACGGCATCGACAGCATCCGCCAGCCCGATTGGCACAACGCAATGGCAGGCGCCGTCAACGACTGGCTGATCGAGGAGTGGCTGAACAAGGACTCCCGGCTGCGTGCCTCGATGGTGCTGCCCGCCCGCGACCCGGCCTCCATGATCAGGGAGATCGAGCGGGTCGGCTCGCACCCGGGAATCGTGCAGGTGCTCCTGCCGGTGCGCACCGACGCCCTGTGGGGCCGGCGGATGTTCTTCCCGGTCTTCGAGGCGCTGGCCGAGCACGGCCTGGTCGCCGGACTGCACTACGGGGGCACCGCCGACGGCGTGCCGTCGACCACGGGCTATCCGTCGTACTTCATCGAGGAATACGCCGCCGAGTGGCAGGCCTTCGGCAGCCAGATCACCAGCATGGTCGCCGAGGGCCTCTTCCAGGTCGTCCCAGACCTGCGCGTCTCCGTCCTCGAAGGCGGGTTCCTGTGGCTGCCCGCATGGGGCTGGCGGATGAACAAGGACTGGAAGGGGCTCCGTCGCGAGGTGCCGTGGCTGACCGAGCCGCCGTTCGATTTGGTGCGCAGGCACTTCCGCTTCTCCACCGCACCCACCGAGGCCGGGCCGGCCCCGTTGCTGGAGAAGGCGATCGGGTGGCTGCGCAGCGAGGACCTGCTGATGTTCGCCACCGACTATCCGCACGCGCACGACGACGACCTGGCCCAGTTGCTGAGCGCGATGCCGGAGTCGATGCGGGCCAAGACCATGGCAGAGAACGCCCGGTCCTGGTATCGCCTCTGAGACGGCGATCGGCGGGCCCCGTACGTCGCGTACGTGGACCCGCCGATCAGCGTGTCGGGGGCAGCGTCAGCGGCCCGAGACCCGAAGCCGCACCGGACCGCGGAAGTTGTACTCCGGGCGGTAGTCGAACTCACCGGCGACGCGAAGGTCCGGGTAACGCCGATAGAGTGCGGTCAGCCCGACCTCGATGTCGAGTCGAGCGAGCCACTGCCCCAGGCAGGTGTGGATCCCGAACCCGAAGTCGACGTGGTGCTTGGCATCCTCACGCTCGATGTCGAGCCGCTCGGGGCCGGGGAACCGGGCCGGGTCGTGGTTGGCCGAGGCGACGAGCAGGCGGAGCGTCTCGCCGGTACGCACCTCGAACCCGTCGATTTCGGTATCGACCGCGACCGCGCGGTGCACGCCGTGTGCGGACGGGCAGTAGCGGAAGAACTCCTCGATCGCGTTGCTCGTCAATTCGGGGCGCTCGTGCAGCAGGGTTCGCTGCCCGGGGAAGGCGTCCAGGGCGATCACCGCGTTGGAGATCATGTCGTTCGCGTTGCCCGAGGTGAGCATCACGGTGAACATCGTGGTCAGCTCGGCGTCGCTGAGTCCGGTGCCGTCCTCCCCCGCTGCGAGCAGGTTGGAGACCAGGTCGTCGCCGGGTCCGTCGGCGGCGCTTCCCTGCCGGCGTGAGCGAATCACGTCGTGGACGTACGCCTCGATGTTGCGGACCGCGTCGTACGCCTCGGCGAGGTTCTCGTAGTTGGTGCCCAGCCCGCGGCGCGCGGCCAGTGCCCAGCCGCGGAAGGACTCGACGTCGATGTCGGGGATGCGCAGCATCCGGCAGACCACCCGGAACGGCAGGTAGAAGGAGAGCGCGCCCAGGTCGAACGGGTCCTCGCCCGTGGCGGCGATGCCGTCGAGCAACTCCTCGGCGATCTCCTCGGCCTCACTGCGCAGCGCGTCGATGGCCCGCACCGAGAAGGCCCGGGCGACGAAGCGGCGCAGCCGGCTGTGGTCCGGTGGGTCGTTCAGTCCGAGGTGATGGGAGTCGTGCTCGATGAGATGGTCGTACATCGCCAGCTCGTCGCCGCCCAGGGCGGCCCGCTTCTCGGTGACGCGGGAGCCGGTCTGCCGCCGGTTGGAGAAGCGCTCGGTGTCGCGGAAGATCGCCTTGATGTCGTCGTATCGCGAGACCACCACGACCGGCCCGACGCGCAGCACGGGCGCGTGCGCGCGCAGGTCGGCGTAGAGCGACCAGGGATCGGCCAGCATCTCGGGGTCGAGCGCGAAGAAGCGGCTGGCCCGCTCCTCGAGGTCGCCCAGTCGGGCACCGGTCGCGGCCACGGTCATCGGCGTACCTCTCTGTCGGTTCGGGGACTCACAGGTCGAGGACGAGGCGCGGGCCCTTGGAGCGGGAGCAGCAGATCATCATCACGTCGTTCGCGGCCCGCTCGTCCTCGGTCAGCAGGGAGTCGCGATGGTCGGGCTCGCCACCCAGGACGGCGGTCTCGCAGGTACCGCAGGTGCCCTCGCGGCAGGACGTGAAAATGTCTACGCCTGCACGCTCGAGGACGTCGGCGATGGACTCGTCGGGACCCACCGTCATGGTGAGGCCGGACGCGTCGAGCACCACCTCGAAGGAGGTCGTCGGGCCGTCGAGGGCACCTTCCTTGGGCCGGAATCGCTCGACGTGCAGGGCTCCGGTGGGCCACTCGGCGCACTGCGCCTCGACCGCGTCGATCAGCACGCCGGGACCGCAGCAGTAGACCGCCGTGCCCACGACCGGCTCGCCGAGCAGTCCGGCCAAGTCGATCAGGCCGCGCTCGTCCTCGGGCCACAGCGTGACCCGGTCCCCGTAGCGCTCCAACTCGCCGCGGAAGGCCATCGACGCCCGGCGCCTGCCACCGTAGACCAGCCGCCAGTCGGCCCCACGGCCCTCCAGCTCGGCGATCATGGTCAGCAGCGGCGTGATGCCGATGCCACCGGCGATGAAGAGGTGGCGCGTGGCTTCCTCCAGCGCGAACTCGTTGCGGGGGCCGCGCAGGCGGACGGCGTGTCCGGCCGCGACCGTGTCGTGCAGGTACGACGAACCGCCCCTGCTCTCCGGCTCGCGCAGGACGGCCACCCGCCACGACGACAGGTCGGCCGGATCGCCGCACAGCGAGTACTGCCGCTCGACGCCGTTCCCGAGCACCAGATCGACGTGCGCACCGGGCGTCCACGCGGGCATCACACCCCCGTCTGCGCGCACCAACTCGAACGCGCGCACACCGTCGGCCTCGGCGACGACTGCTCGCACGGTCGCATCGAACAGCCGATCCGGGTCGGCCGACAGGGGATCCCTCAGTACTCCGGTCTGTGTCATCTCGATAACCCTCGACATCGTTGCTGTAAAAACATTAGAAATCATAGTAACATGTTATGTACATAACATTGATCGACGAGAGGGTAGCGAAGATGGCCGGAGAGTTCACCCGCAACGGCCTGCAGCGCGCAGCGCTGAAGTGGGGACATCAGCTCAGCACTCTGCTCTACCCCGTCGCGCGCAAGACGCTGCCGTATCGCCCGAAGATGTGGTGGATCCCGCGACTACCGATCTGGGCCCACCCGAGGCGCGCACCGCACGGTCGCCCCTGGAGCACCCCGGTCCCGGCACCGGCCGACGAGCTGCGCACCGGCCCCGGCGTCCAACTGATTCCCGAAGCGCAGCAGCGCGCGTTCGACGAGGCTCCGCTGCACGACTTCATCCGCCTCCACCCGGAGATGCGCGGAGAGCACAGCCCCACCGGGCACATGTGGATCTCGCTGCTCTCGACGTCGCCCCGTGTCCAGGGCGCCGCCCGCCGCCGCGCGCAGGCCAACCGCCGCCCCGACGCCACCGCACCGGCCGCGCGGGTGACGCCGGCAGCACTCACCGAGGCAATGAAGCGCGAGGCGGCGCGCCTCGGCCTCGCCGCGGTCGGCGTGACCGCCTACGACATCAAGTACAACTACGCCGAGTACCACGGCCTCGCCGTCGGCGACACGATCATCGTCGGCATCGTCGAGCAGAACTTCGACTCCACCCAGATGTGCCCGAGCCTGCGGTCGGAGAAGGCCGCCCTCTCCGCGTACGCGGGACTCGAGGACCGGATGCGCCTGCTCGCCGACTGGATCCGGGAACAGGGCTACGCCGCCAGGGCCGAAGGCTTCGTGGGCGAGTCCATGGTGATCCCGTACGCCGTCCAGGCAGGGCTGGGCCAGCTCGGCCTCAACGGACAGCTGTTGACCCCGAACGCCGGGTCGCGCTGTCGCATCGAGGTGATGTCGACCGACGCGCCGTTCCTCCACGACACTCCGGTGGACTTCGGAATCGAGGGGGTGTGCGACAAGTGCCAGATCTGCGTGCGCCGGTGTCCGGCGGGCGCGATCCCGGCGATCCGCAAGGAGAGCCGCGGCGTCGTCAAGGCGAAGCTCAACACCAAGCGCTGCCTGCCGGTGATGGGCAAGACCGCCGGCTGCTCGGTCTGCATGAAGGTCTGCCCCGTGCAGCGGTACGGCCTCCCCGCCGTCCTCCAGGAGTTCGAGGCCACCGGCCGCGTCCTGGGCAAGGACACCGACGACCTCGAGGGCTTCGACTGGCCACTGGACGGCAGGCACTACGGGCCCGGTGAGCGGCCCCGGCTCGCTCCCGAGGTCTTCGAGACGCCGGGCTTCGAGTTCGACCCGGACCGCAAGGTGCCGCTGGACTGGGTGGACCCGACCGGGACGAACACCGAGGCGCTCGGCTATTGAGCCGACGAAACCCCCCGCATACGACGTATCCATCCGCTGAGAACCCCACATCCCTTGACACGCAGGAGAAGCCATGAAGCTCGTCGTCGACCTCAATCAGTGTGAGAACCACGGTCAGTGCACGTTCGCCACGCCGTCCCTCTTCTCGCTCACCGACGAGGGCCTGCTGTCGTTCCGGTCCACGGCCCAGGACGAGTACGTCTCCGCCGACCTCACCGAGGCCGACGCCGAGGCGGCGGCCTCCGCCGTCGACATGTGCCCCATGCAGGCGATCAGCCTGCGCGGGTGAACGCGCCCGTGAACGGGGCCTGCCGCCGATTCGACGACCACGTGGTCCTGGTGACCGGGGCGACCAGCGGCCTGGGCGAGGCCTGCGCACTGCGACTCGCCGCGGAAGGCGCCGACGTGGTGGTCACCGGCCGGCGCGCGGACCGCTGTGCGGAAGTGGCCGAGGAGGTGCGCCGGCACGGCGGGAAATGCCTCAGCGTTCCCGGCGACATCACCGACCCCGCCCATCCGGAGCGCCTGATGGAGGCGACCCTGGCCGAATTCGGCCGGCTCGACGGCGCCGTGAACAACGCCGGAGTCAGCCCGACGCCACGACCGGCGGCCGAGTATCCGGACGAGCTGTGGAACGACACGATCGCACTGGACCTGACGGCCGTATTCCGCTGCCAGCGTGCGGAACTCGGAGCGATGGTCGCGGCCGGTCGCGGCGCGATCGTCAACGTCGCCTCCTACGCAGCCACGACGGTCCAGACGCGGGGAATCGCCTCCTATGCTGCGGCCAAGCACGGGGTGCTCGGCCTGACCCGGTCGGCGGCCCGCGACCATGCGGCCGACGGGGTGCGGGTGAATGCGGTCGGACCCGGGCACATGCGCACGGCGATGATCGACCGGCTGCTCGACCCCGAGGGCGAGGAGCGGCTGCGGACGCGCATCCCGATGGGCCGCATCTCGGACCCGGAGGAGGTCGCCGCCGTGGTGGCGTTCCTACTCTCCCGGGACGCCTCGTTCGTGACGGGGCAGATCGTCGTGGCCGACGGCGGACTCTCGATCTGAACCGAAACAGGACCGGGTCGATCGGCTGAGCCCGCCGCCAGGCATGGGAGCCTCAGCCGATCGACGTCGCGGTCTCCGGGTTCTCCGGCCACTTCAGGCGCTTGTACAGCGGATCGTTCTGGTCGCGCGTGCCCCGGAAGTGGCCGCCCGGCACGGCATTCTGGCAGGGCACCGTCCCGTCCCACTCCATCACCACGCGGCGGTAGGTGATCTTCCAGCCGTCCTCGGTGCGCTGGAAGTAGTCGAGATAGCGCCCGATCGACTGGTAGAGCCGGTCTTCGGCGGTCTGCATCCAGTAGGCGAAGTACGACTCGCCGTATGCCTCGTCGCCCTCGACCTCGAAGATCGACTGGCCCATCAGGTGGTAGATGAAACTGGAGGCCGACGTGAAACCGGGGTTGTCACAGATGAACTCGGCGAACTCCTCGCGGCTCCCCCGGAAGCGACCGTGGTCGTCGAAGGACGTCTCCGAGTAGCAGGCCAGGATCCCCTCGCGGTCCATCCGGTCCACGGCGCGCTCGAGTTTGGCCACCAGTTCGGTGAGCTCCATCTTGTCGGCAAGCAGCGCCAGGTCAAGCGTGGCAGTCATGTATCGCTCCTTCGGCCAGAACGTCGTCAGTTGTTGTCAACTTATGCTTTAAGGAGGCTAGCGTGGTGGGCCCACCTCGTCCAGCACGTGCGGTTTCTCCCTTTCGGAGTCGTAAACAAGTGTGTTTACTATTATGTAACAAGTAGACAAGTGATGCTCGTCTCATCTATGTTCCCTTCAGAGGACACCCGTCGCCCGATGACGGGACCCGAACACACGAGGAGCATCGGTGTCATCCAGGATTCTCACCCTCAAAAAGGCAACGCGGGTCGGTGCCGTGTTCGCCGTGGCCAGCGTGGCCAGCGTGGCACTCGCAGCGTGCGGTGGCAGCAGCAACGACACATCCACCTCCGGCCCCGACAGCGGCAGCAGCTCGTCGAGCTTGACCGGAACACCGATCAAGATCGGCTATGTCGCTTCCAAGTCCGGCGCGCAGGCCACGAACGGCCTCGCGGCCGAGGCCGTCGCACACGCCTGGCAGGAGTCCACCAACGCAAGCGGCGGCATCCTCGGTCACCCGGTCGAGATCGAAATCGTCGACTCCAAGAACACCGTTCCGGGCGCCACCTCGGCGGCCAAGGCATTCCTCGCAGACGACAGCGTCGACGCCATCTTCATGACCGATCTGGTCGCCGAGGGGGCGATGGCTGACCTGTTCAAGGACACTCCGGTCCCGGTGATCAGTGGCGGCGGCTCCAGCGACCTGCTCTGGTCGCAGGTCCCCGGCGTCTTCCAGAACGTCTCCGGCTCGGACTACACCATCAAGTCCTACATCGACCAGTCCAAGGCGGCAGGTGCGAAGAGCTTCGGCTGGGCCGCCTGCGCCGAGGTCGCCGTCTGCGCGACCAACGGTGAAAAGGCCGAGGACTACGTCAAGTCCATCGGCATGGACGCGACCGGCGTGCAGCAGTTCTCGGCGACGGCCAGCGACTACACCGCCCAATGCCTGGCCTTCACCGGCAAGGACACCGATGCGATCGCCTTCAACATCGGCTATGCCGTCGGCGCCCGTGTCGCGACCGACTGCCTGCAGCAGGGCTACGACGGCATCTTCTCGGTCATCAACTCAGGTTTCGACCAGGAGGCGTTCAGCAAGGTCTCGGGCTTCAAGTCGGCCGGCGGCACGCAAGGCTTCCCGTGGTGGTCCGACGACGCGAAGGTCGTGGCCTACCGCGACGCCATGAACAAGTACTCGCCCGACGGCGTCTACACCTCGGGCAACTCCACCGCCATCTGGTCCAGCTTCGAACTGTTCCAGAAGGCACTGGAGAACGCCAAGCCGGCCGAGATCAACCGGACGACGGCGATGGACGCGATGTACACCGTCAAGGACGAGACCCTCGACGGCCTGCTGCCCGAGCCGATCACCTACACCAAGGGCCAGGCCTCCAAGCCGGTCGGCTGCAACTGGCTGTTCACTTTCAACGCCGGCGACGACAACCCCAAGGGCATCGCGCCGGCAACGTCCGGCAACAGTGCGACGGGCGACCTCGCCAGCACCTGCGGGGGCTACCTGCCCGGCCTCGGCATCTGATCCACCGCACACGCATCACCGAAGGCCCGCGTCCTCCATCCGGAGGGCGCGGGCCTTTGCCTATTTCCTCCGTAGGACTCAGGGTGTGTGCGGGCGCATAGCCGCCCTCGTCTCCACATTTCGCCAACCGGATCATTGAGCGCCACAACATAACCCGGGACTCGACCCGGCCGGCCCGCTGGAATGCCGCCGCCACGCGCCCGTGGCGTAGCTCGAACGACTACCCGGGTGCGGTGGTTGCTCGACCTGATCGCGGCGGCCGGCACCGAGTTGACGGCGCGGCTGTGGCAGCCGGTCACGTTTGACGTCCTCGCGGCCAGACTGAACTCGTCGCCGACTGTGACCCGGGATCGGCCACCGTCGACCCCGGGATCGGCGACCGTCGCGGTCGGGGTCGATTGGTCCCCGTCCACGCTCGGTTCACTTTCAACGCCGGCGACGACAACCCCAAGGGCATCGCGCCGGCAACGTCCGGCAACAGTGCGACGGGCGACCTCGCCAGCACCTGCGGGGGTAGCTGCCCGGCCTCGCTATCTGATCCACCGCACACGCATCACCGAAGGCCCGCGTCCTCCGTCCGGAGGGCGCGGGCCTTTTCCTATCTCCTCCGGTGGGCCGCGGGCCTTCGACCGTTTCCTACGTACGGCTCGGGGTGGCGTGCCGGTGCATGCCCGCCGCGGCTCCGTTCCCGTGGCGTAGCTCGAACGACCTGGACCACGATGAGGCTCAACGCAACTGAGCCCGCCCCCTGAATGGGGGCGGGCTAGTTGCGTCCGCGGGAGGGACTCAGGCGGCGCCGTCGCCGATGTACTGCTCGAGCACGTTGCCCTGGAGCAGGGTCTCAGCGCTGCCGTCGTAGGCGATCTCGCCGCGGCGCAGCACGTAGGCGTGATCGGCGATCGACAGGGTGCGCAGCGCGTACTGGTCGACGAGGAGTAGCGCGACGCCCTTCTCTCGCAGGGTGCGGAGGAAGTCGAAGACCAGGTCCACGATGATCGGCGCCAGTCCGAGCGAGGGCTCGTCGACGAGAACCAGACGCGGGTTGGCGACGTAGGCGGCCGACAGCGCGAGCATCTGCTGCTCACCGCCAGACATGGTGCCGGCCTTCTGGTTCAGCCGCTCCCCCAGACGCGGGAAGACGCCGGTCGCGATCTCGATGCTCTCCTGGGCGTTGAATGCGTTGGACTGCATCAACAAGTTCTCCCGCACGGTGAGGTTGCGGTAGACGCCCCGGCCCTCGGGCACGTGGCACAGGCCCGCGCGCGAGCGCCGCGCCGCCGAGGTCCGGGTGACCTCGTCACCGTCGATGAACACCTGGCCCGACGAGGGTCGAATCAGCCCTGAGGCGACGCGCAGCGACGTGGTCTTGCCGGCACCGTTCGGGCCGATCAGGGCCGTCACCGAACCCGGCTCCACCCGCAGGGACACATCCCGCAGCACCGAGGTGGTCCCGTAGCTGGCGTTGACGTTGCGCAGTTCGAGGGCCGGCTTTCCGGTGAGAGCGATTCCCCCTGCGGCCTCGGTCGTTGTCGTTCGTTCGGTCATCGGACCATCTCCTCGATGAGGTCGTCGGCGATCTCGATCTCGGCGTCCGCCTCGGAGCCGAGATACGCCGCCTGGACGACGGGGCTGTTGCGGACCTCGCTCGGCGTGCCGTGGAAGAGCATCTTGCCGAAGTCGAGGACATGGATCTGGGCGCAGATCCTGAGCACGAGAGCCATGTCGTGCTCGACCAGCAGGATCCCGCAGCCGCGCGTCTTGACGATCTGGGTCAGGGTCTCGCCGAATTTCTCCGTCTCGACCGGATCCAGGCCGGAGGACGGCTCGTCCAACAGCAGGACGTCGAAGGGGCCGCTGAGGCAGCGGGCCAGCTCGACGAGGCGCCGCTGTCCGGTGGAGAGCTCGCCCGCGTTCACGTCACGCAGGTCTGCGATCCCACACAGCTCCATCGCATACTCGGCCGCTTCCAGGGTCGCCCTGCGTTCCTTCCGGGTCGCCATCAGTTGACCGCGCAGGCTGGAGCCGGCCATGCCGGACTCGACGCCGAGCGCGACGTTCTGTGCCACCGTGAGCGAATCCGCCAACTGCATGAGCTGGAAGGTCCGGCCGAGACCGCGGCGGCCGCGGGCGGCGGCGCCGAGGCCGGTGACGTCCTGGCCGTGCAGCATGACCTGGCCGGTGGTCGGGGTGAGCAGGCCACTCGCCGCGTTGAACAGCGTGGTCTTTCCCGCACCGTTGGGGCCGATCAGACCGGTGATCTGGCCGACGGGAGCCGTCAGCACCGCCTTGTCGAGCGCGGTCCGACCGCCGTACTTGATCGTCAGGTCGCGGATCTCCAGGCCGGTGGCCGCCGACGGGATCTGCCACGGATCGTCGGCGACGGCGACGTTCGGTGCCTCCTTACGACGCCGGAAGTGGGTATCGATGAAGTCGCGGGCACGCTGCGGGAGCGTGTCCGCGCCGCCGCGGGTGGCGATCACGATGGCGCCGACGCCGAAGATCACGCTGAGCCACGGCGTGGCGGTCTCGCTGTGCCAGTACGCCGGGATCATCGCCGAGACGACGCCCACGACCGCGTACCACGGCTCGCGGAACGGCATCAGTGCCAGCGTGGCGACCAGGACCAAGGAGTAGTAGGCGGCGTAGTTGCTGTCGCCGAGCACCGCGTAGTGGATGGTGCTGCCGTAGAGCGTGCCGCCGATGCCCGCGATGTAGCCGGCGATGCAGAAGACGATGAGGCGCAGCAGGTTGGTGTTGAGTCCGAGGGTGCGCACCGCGAGCGTCGCCTCCGACAGTCCGCGCAGCACCCGGCCGAGCCGGCTCTGGTGGATGAGCACCATCACGATGGCGGCAACGACGAAGAAGGCGAGCACGATGTAGTACCACGCCTCGTCGCCGGCGTCGCCCGGTCGCGGCATCGGCAGGCCGGTGCCCGTCGTACCGAAGAACCAGCTCTTCTGGTAGAGCCAGGCCTCCGCGGACAGGCCGAAGCCGAGCGTGGCCAGGGCGAGGAACAGTCCCTGCAGGCGGATGGCCGGCAGTGCGAGCAGCGCCGCCACCGGGACGACGACCAGGGCGGAGAGTAGGACGCCGACCAGCCACGGCAGACCCCAGTGAGCACTGATCTGGGCGAAGGTGACGGCACCGATCGCGGCGAAGACGGCCTGGCAGAGCGAGACCATGCCACCGGTGCGTACGACCAGACCGAGCGAGAGCAGCACGATCGCCTGCGTCAGGCCGACGGTCAGGAAGGTCAGGTTGGAGGAGAAGATCTGCGGACCGAGGAGCAGGAAGATCAGCACGACGCCACCGCCGATGAGCCGGGTGCTGGTCGGGCCGTGGTACGGGATCTTGGGCGCCTGCTCGGCTCGCGCCGGAGTGTCGAGGCGCCGCTTGGGCGTCACCATGAGAGCGATGATCAGGACGATGAAGGGCAGCGCCGTCGACATGCCCTGCAGGGACGGGATGTCGATCGCGAACTTGGTGAAGAGACTCGAGGCGACGCCGATCACCAGCGCGCCGACGTAGGTCAACGGGATGTTCGAGAACCCGCCCAGGGCGGCGGCGCCGAAAGCCTGCACGAACAGGAAGGTCATCGCGACCGCTTCGATGCCGGCGGTCGGAGCGATCAGCACGCCCGACAGTGCCGCGAGCGAGGCGCCGATGCCCCAGGACAGCCGCTGGACGGCCTGCGGGCTGGTGCCGTGCAGGGCGACGAGGTCGGGATCGTTGACCACTGCGCGCATGGCCAGGCCGACCCGGCTGAAGCGGAAGAAGTAGAACAGCGCGGCGACGATCACCAAGGAAATCACGATGATCGTGAGCTGGGCATAGGTCACGTTGACGCCGGCGATCCGCGTGATCGTGGTGGCGCCGGGCAGGAACGGCTCCGGCCGCAGCGGGTTGAATCCGAACTTGACCGTGGACAGGCCCTGGACGAGCAGGACGATGCCCACCGTGGCCACGACCTTGAAGGCGGGCCTCTGGTTGCTCAGTTTGAGACTCACCGCAGAGAGGACCAGGCCGCTCAGCGGGCCGAACACCAGTACCGACAGCAGCAGCGCGAGCCACCAGTTCATGGTGAGCTCGACATGGAGCCAGTAGAAGATGTAGGCCGCCGCGGCGGCGATCGCGCCGTGGCCGATGTTGAACAGGCCGGACGTTTTGTACGTCAGAACCAGCCCCGTCCCGGCGAGGCCGAGCACAGATCCGGTCACCAGTCCGGCGACGATGAAGGGCAGGAGAGTGTCCACGTGATACCTCTGGGTTGCTGGGAACGATGGCACGCGCCCCGGGACCGGGCGTCGGTCTATTGATGTTCTATGAATCCCACAATGATTCTTAATGGTCGTCTAATAATGCTCAGAGATCTGGGTCACGTCAATCGTCAGAGCCGACGAATACGACAGACACGTCGTCGCCCACGCGTCACGAGCCGGCCGGCGGCAGAATCGCCGCGCGGGTGATCGCGGCCCGCTGCGCCGCGCTGAGCACCCAAAGGGGTGGGCGCCGCTCGACGAACGCGGCGGTGCCCTCCGTGTGGTCCGAGGAGCCGCGCAGGACGTCCATCGCCTCCGCGGTGGCCCCCCAGCCCAGCTGCTCCCCGGGCTCCTCGATCCGTTCCAGCCCGCGCAGGATCTGGGCCACCGACTCCGGTGCACTCGTGATCGCATCCAGCGCGATCTCGAAGGCCGCGCGGAGCACCGCTCCGGGCTCCACCAGCCGATTGACCAGTCCCAGGTCGTAGGCGCGCGCGGCATCCAGACGGGCACCGGTGAGCATCATCTCGACAGCCACGTTGCGCGGCAGCCGCGCCGGAGCGCGCAACAGTCCGCCCGCGCCCGGCAGCCGTCCCCGAGCGCCCTCCGGCAGCGCGAACCAGGCGTTGCGCGAGGCCACCACGAGATCGGCCGCGAGCACCATCTCGAAGCCGCCGCCCAACGCAGGCCCGTCGACCGCGGCGACGAGAGGCTTGGTCCGGGAGCGCCGGATCATGCCGTACTGCCCGCCATCGGCGGTATGCGGCCCCGCGCCCAGGACGAGATCGCTGCCGGCACAGAAGAAGTCGCCGGTCGCTGCCAGCACGCTGACCCGCAGGCCGGGATCCGCCTCCAGCCGGGCGAACGCCGCCTCCAGTCCGAGGGTCATCGCCGGGTTCACCGCGTTGCGCTTGTGTGGTCGGTCGAGGGTGATCTGCAGAACCGGTCCGACCGCCCGGACATGGACCACGTCGCCGGGCCGTCCCTCCTCCGCACGAGAATCAGTCATCGAAGGGCTCGGGCCAGTCCAGCCAGGTGGTCAGTGCCCGCCCGGCGACCAGGGCGCGCTCGGCCTCGCTCAGCGCGGGGAGACGCGCGGTGAAGACGTCCGACAACTCGGCATAGGGCACCGCCAGCCGCGACAGATCGGATCCGAAGAAGACACGCGCGGCGCCGAAGGACTCCACCAGCCGGTAGATCGCCGCGGTGATGGAGGGGAACGGGTGCGGCTCGCGCACGAAGCACGGCAGCGCCGACGCCTTGACCGCGATGCCGGGATAGCGGGCCAGGGCAGCGAGCGGAGCCACCGCCTCGGGCAGGGGAGCCTCGGCGGTCTCGACGGCGGCATGGTCGACGGCGATCTTCAGACCCGGAAACTCCTCGGCCAGTCCGGCGTAGAGCCCGTAGCGACCGGGGGCGTAGATGCTCAGGGGCACGCCGTAGCGCTCTGCCGCCGCGAAGAAGCCGCTGCGTCGCGCCGCTTCCAGCGTCCCCTCGACGTCGCCGCGGTTGAGCGACATCCTGATGGCCCGCATCCCCGTGATGTCGCGCCACTGCGCCAGCCGCTCGACCGCTTCCGGGTCGCCGGTGGCGAAGCGGCAGATCGCGCCGAAGCGCGCCGGGTCGGCCGCTGCCACCTCGAGCACGTAGTCGTTGCGCGATCCCTCCCAGGTCGGACCGAGCAGGAGAGCACCGCTGACCCCGGCACCGGCCATCTCGTCCAGCACCTCGGGCACCTCCAGCGGAACGGGCCGCTGCGGCTCGATGGCGTCGAGGGGCCACGGACGGTCCGGCGTCGAGGCCTTCCAGACATGGATCTGAGCGTCGATCAGTCGAGTTGGAGTCATGATTACAGGATCATAGCGTCATCATTTGATCAAGAGAAGGATCTCAGAACGCGATACCCTGCCAGGCCCGTCTGCTGAACGCCAACGGGTCCTGCACCAGCGAGTCGGTGAGGTCGAGGCGGCAGAACGTCCTGTCCTCGCCATATGCCGGCCAGCCGGGCTCGCCGGTGGTGACGAACGCGACCCAGGCGCCGTGCATCCGGGCGGCCAGCTCCCGCGGCGCGTCGGCACCGCGCAGCTCGATCCCCCAGGGATCGTCCAGGGTGTCGAAGACGAAGGGGACCTCGAGTGTGTGGCAGGCGCCCAGCCCGCCCTCGAACGTCGTCGGCCGCCAAGCGAATTGGTAGGCGTACGACGCCTTCCCGGCCGCCTGCCGAGCCTCGAGGAGCCGGTCGGTGGGGGCGATGCAGAACCAGTCCGATTGCACCGCCACGAACAGCTCGGCCGGCGTCGCCTCGGGCAGCTGCTCGCGGTACGTCGCGAGCATTGCACCCGGGTCCTCGCACAGCCTCGCCGTAGTGGCGGTGAGGACCTGGGCGGTCATCGCGTCGGCCAGGCCGGTGGGTGTGACGAAGAGCCCGTACTCCTCGGTGTTCACCCCGATCAGCAGGTCGACGTCCGCGGCGGCGCCGGCCGCGATCGCGTCCACCGGGTGCTCGGGCAGGAAGTCGCCGTCGACCACGGGCTGGAACACCAGCCGGCGGAACTCGGCGAAGCGCGGGTCCTGGCCGGAGGTCAGCCGGGTGATCACCGCGTTGGTGGCGGTGTGCAGCTCCTCGACCGGGACCTTTGTCAGGGCAGGGGCATTCGCCTCGACACCGAGTTCGAGGCCCAGCTCGGCGGCGACGGTCTCGGCCTGTTCCCGCGAGTGCACGTGATGCCCGGTCCCGCTCTGCGAGATGGCCCGATGGAAGAGGCCACGCGCGCTGGGGACTGCGAGCAAAGTGCACACCGCCATCGCGCCTGCGGATTCGCCCGCGATGGTCACCTGTCCGGGGTCCCCACCGAACGCTGTGATGTTGTCGCGGATCCACTCCAGCGCCGCGACCTGGTCGCGCAGTCCGCGGTTGGTAGCGGCATCGGGAAGCAGCGCGAAGCCCTCCACTGCCAGCCGGTAGTTGATCGTCACGGCGAGTACGCCGTCGCGTGCGAACGCCGTACCGTCGAAGGCCGTGGTGGAACCGGCGCCGGTAGCGAATCCGCCGCCGTGGATGAAGACCAGCACCGGTGCGGTGCCCTCCAGATCCGGCGACCAGAGGTTGAGGTTCAGGCCGTTCTCGCCCTGCCGGTGCGGGTCCGGTAGCAGGGCGTCGATCACCGCGGACCGCTGCGGCGGGGTGGAGACGGTCGGCCCCCAATCGGTGGCGTCCGCGATTCCGTAATGCGGCACCGGAGGGCGCGGGGCATCGAAGCGGGCCTCGCCGACCGGCGGTGCAGCGTACGGGACCCCCTTGAAGGCCCAGCCGCTGCCGGTGCGCGCGCCACGGAAGGCGCCCTGCGCGATGCTCACCACCCTCGTCTCGGCCGCTTCGTCCACCACTGCCGTCTCCACCTCTGACATCGGTCGCCTCCCTGTCGTGCTCGTGCCGCGGTCTTGCTGCGCATCGCGCTTGTACTTATTTTGCTATTATGTACAACTATTGCAGAAGTCGCGCTGAGACGCGACCGGCCTCCGCCGGACCGAGACCTGTCCGCGGCGGGCGCTCGATAGGCATTCGCGAAAGGTAGCGCCACCATGACCCTGGACGAGACGACTCGACTCCGGCTCCTCACCGCACCCGACGGGGCGTTCCCCTTGACGGAGATCGCCGTCGACGGCGTGCGCCTGGAGATGTTCGACCGCGATCCGCGCACGATGCGCGACGCCTTCCTCGCCACCCGGGAGCACCGGAACCGGACGGCGGTCGTGTACGGCGAGGAGCGCTGGACCTACGAGGACCAGTGGCAGGAGGTCGCGGCGCTCGCCCACGCCCTGCGCGACGAACTCGGCGTGCGCAAGGGCGACCGGGTCGGCCTGGCCATGCGCAACTACCCGGAGTTCATCTTCACCTTCTGGGCTACCCAGCTGCTCGGTGCCGTGCTGGTGCCGTACAACGGCTGGCTCCGCACCCGCGAACTCGCCGACCTGGTCGCCGAGTCGCGACCGGTGGTACTGGTGGCCGACCGCGAGCGCGTCGCGCTGCTGGCCGAGGAGGACCTGGCCGCAGGCGGGGTACGCGCCGTGATCGGGGTCCGAACCGAGGACGCCACCGTCACCGAGCACGGACGCAACGCGGTAATTTCCTACGCCGACCTCGTGCGGCGCGCCGGTCACCCGACCGAGCCGCCGGCCGAGGAGGTCCTCCCGGAGGACCCCGCCACGATTCTCTACACCTCGGGCACCACCGGAAAACCGAAGGGCGCGCTGCACCGCCACCGCAACCACTCGGCTTCCCTGCTCAACAAGCTCATCCGCGCCGTGCGGGTCGTGCCTGCGACCGCCACCGAGCCGCTTCAGGTCCTGCCGCCGGCACCGTCGACGAAGCTGATGACGTTCCCGATGTTCCACATCGCCGGGATGAACACGCTCTACACGGCGGCGTACTCGGGCCACACCCTGGTGCTGATGTACAAGTGGAACGCCGAACTGGCGGTCGAGCTGGTCGAGCGCGAGGCGGCCAACGAGATCGCAGGACCGCCGTTCGTCATCCAGACCTTCCTCGACGCCGTCGCAACCACCGAGCGCGACCTGAGCAGCCTGCGCATCATCGGGATGGGTGGCTCGGCAGCTTCCCTCCAGGTCGTCGACGCCATACGGGAGCGCTTCGGCGACCAGATCACGCCCCGCACCGGGTACGGCCTGACCGAGACCACCTCGGGTGTCCTGTCCATTCCGGCCGGCGACTTCGCCCGTCATCCCGACAGCGTCGGGCGCACGCTCCCCACCGTGCAGGTAGCCATCCTGGACGAGGACGGTCGCTCTCTCCCGACCGGCGAGGTGGGTGAGATCGCGATCTGCGGGCCTCAGGTCGTCAGCGGCTACTTCGACCTGCCGGACGCCGAGGACTTCCGCAACGGATGGTTCCACACCGGCGACCTCGGCCGGATCGACGAGGAGGGCCTGGTCTACATCACCGGTCGCCTCAAGGACGTGGTCATCCGCGGCGGCGAGAACATCTACTGCGCCGAGGTCGAGGCCGCGCTCAACGCACATCCCGACCTACTCGAGGCAGCCGCATTCGGCGCGCCGCACGCCGCGCTCGGCGAGGAGCTCGTCGCGGTCGCACGTGTCCGGCCCGGCAGCCGCCTCGAACCGGAGGAGCTGCGCACCTTCGCCGCCGAGCGGCTGGCCGCCTTCAAGGTGCCGGCACGGATCGCGATCGTCGATGCCGAGCTTCCCCGCACTCCGAGCGGCAAGATCGTCAAACGCGACATCGCCACCACGCTCGACGTCGCCGACCTGCTCAATCCCGTCGATGCCTGAGATCCCGGGCGCGGAGCTGCGCTGGAGCATCCGGGCCAGCTTTCTGCGCTATGTGGCGGCGCTGCCGGACGCACGGGCGTCGGTGTCCGACGGCGCGCGGATGACCCGTGACGACCCGCAGCTCGTCGTCTATCCGGCGGACCCGGACGCGACCACCGCCTCGACGTTGGCCTTCCGCGGCGACCTGCGGCTGTCGGGTCATGGCGGGCTGCTCTTCGTCCGCCTGGCCGGGCCGCGTATCGAGCTGGGCATCGACGGCGGCACGGCGGTGCTCAGCGTCGAGGACCCGACCTCCGAGGATGGGACCGGGCCGCGCCTGCCGCTCGTCACCGTGACCATGACCCGGACCGAGGCCGGCTGGTCCGGCTCGGACGCCGCGCTCACCGCGGACGGCGTGGCGCTGTTCAACCACGTCTACCCCGCCGGTGCTCCGTTCGACCCGCTCGAGATCGTCACCACCGCCACCGCGGCCCACTTCGTTAGTTGAGCGCCCTGGATCCTCGTCGAGGCGGGGATCCAGGGCGCCGGGGGCGAAAGTCCCGCTCAGACCTGCTCGGGTTCGGGAGTGTCGACGTTGAAGACGATGCTGTTGCCGCCGTCGACGGTGATCGTCTGACCGGTGACGTGGCCGGCCAGCGGCGAGCTCAGGAACAGCAGCACGGCGGCGATGTCCGAGGGATAGGCGACCTTGCGCAGCGGTGTCTTGTCCACGTTGGCGACCACGAGGTCGTGGGTCCAGCGCGGGTTGGTCTGTTGCCGCGGCGTGCGCACCAAGCCCGGGGCGGCGGCATTGACCCGGACGCCCAGCGGACCGAGTTCGACCGCGGACGTGCGTACCAGCGACATCAGTGCCGCCTTCATCGCGCCGTACGCGCTGGTCTTCGGAGCGCTGGTCATCCCGGCGACCGAAGCGACGAAGGAGATCGAGCCGCCGGTGCCGGTCCGCTCCCAGAACCGGCCGGCGTACGTGAGCGCGAGGTACGCGTGCTTGAGCACGATGTCGACGTGGAACGTCCAGTCGTCGTCGGTCAGGTCGACCAGCGACTTGTACATTGCCAGTCCGACGATGTCGACCACGCCGTCCAGCCGGCCGCACTGCTCCTCGACGAAGTCGAAGAGCGAGGCCATGGCCTCGCGGTCGGTGATGTCTCCCGTCCAGGCAAGGCCGCCGACCTCCGCGGCGACAGCGGCGGCGCGTTCCTTTTCGCGATCCACGCAGACGACCGTCGCGCCGTTGGCCGCCAGGGCCCGGCATGCCTGCAGGCCGATGCCGAACCCGCCGCCGAGGACCACGTGGACCTCACCGTCCAGGCGCAGCATCGACGCGTAGTCCGGGCTCCAGTCCGCGTCGCGGTCCACCCACTCGGTCACTTCGCGGCCACCGTGGTGTGCGCGACGGTCTGTTCCGGGTCCTGATCGGGATCCGCCGAGGATTCCCGCTTGCGCCACTGGACAGCGCCGTCCTCGACGGTCGCGTGGGCGACCCGGCCGCCGTGGATCTCCGCCCAGTGGGCGTGGTTGATCTGGTGCAGGCTGAAGCAGGCCTGCAGTGCGTTGTGGAAACCCATGTTGTCCTGGGTCTGGTTGACCGCTTCCTTGATCATCAAGGAGGTCATGGTCGGCCGCTTCGCGATCTCGCGGGCGTAGTCGAGCGTGCGCTCCACCAGCTCGTCGGCCGGGAAGATCTGTTGGACCATGCCGATGCGGTGGGCCTCCTCGACCGTGACCTCGCCGCCGGTGAGCATCAGCTCCTTCGTTCGGCGCAGGCCGAACTCCCAGGGGTGGGCGAAGTACTCGACGCCGCACATACCGAGCCGGGTGCCCACCGGGTCCGCGAACGTCGTGCCCTCGGCGCCGACGATCAGGTCGCACGACCAGGCGAATGTGAGTCCCGCCGCATGCACCGGTCCCTGCACCGAGCAGACGGTGATCTTGCGCAGGTTCCGCCACCGCAGCGAGTTCTGGTAATAGAAGTGCCACTCCTGGGTCATCCGCTTCTCAGCACTGACCTTGGTCGCTCCGTGGCTCTGGAACGTCGGGTGCTGATCCGGACCGGCCTCGCGCTCCAGGGCCCTGTCGGGCGTGCCCATGTCGTGCCCGGAGGAGAACGTCATACCGTTGCCGGCCAGGATCACCACACGCACGGTGTCGTCGGCCTCGGCGCGGAGCATCGCCTCGTCGAGCTCGACGAGCAGGCTGCGGTTCTGGGCGTTGCGGTAGCGGGGACGGTTCAGGGTGATCCGCGCGAGGACGCCTCCGTCCAGCTCCTCATAGGTGATGAACTTGTACTCCGACATGAGCGTCCTCTCCGGCGCGACGACCGTGTCGCCCCATTCTTCGATCGAAACATAGAAACAACATAATTGCGGTCCTACTTGACCGCGATCGGGTTCAACGGCGAGCCGACGGCTCCCGTCACCGTCAGTGGCTGGGCACTGAGGAAGAACTCGTAGATGCCGTCTGCGGCGCAGTCGGCGGCGAGCTGATCGAGGTCCCACATCTCACCGATCAGGACACCGGCGTTGACCAGGAAGATCACGTGCAGCGCGAACTTCGCCTCCGGCAACGACTCGCTGGGGACCGACTCGAGTCCCCAGGTGTCGGAGGCGACCGCCGCGATCTTGCGCGGGAGCAGGTAGTCGGCCGCGCTCACGCCCAGCCCCGGCGCGGGACCGGCGGCGTAATCGCCCCAGTGCTCCTCGCCTTCCTCGCGCCGGCGTCGCATGTGCCCGGTGCGGATCAGCACGATGTCGCCCTCGCCGATCTCGACGCCCTGCGCCTCGGCGCAGGCCTCCACGTCGACGTCCTGGATCGCCGCCTCGGGCTCGAGCCAGTCGACGCCGAAGAAACGCGGAAAGTCGAGCAGCACACCGCGGCCCACCACCCGGTCGCTCACCTGGGCGATGCTGTTGTGGACGGCCCCCTGGCTGGTCACCGTCTGCGGACCGTGACCGTTGTAGGTGACCCCGTCGTAGAACACATGGCAGAAGGCGTCCCACTGGGTGGCGCACTGCAGCGGCATGTAGATGCCGTCGTCGGTCGACTGCATCCCGTGCTGCGCGTTGTCCCAGTCGGCCAGCAGGTCGCCACCGTGCTTGTACATCACGTGCTGCGGGTTGACCCGTGCCGACCGCGCCGGCATCGGCCCGTTCCGGTCGAGCGGGATGGCCAGGGAGAACGACTTCCCGGCGCGGATCAGCGCACCGGCAGCGGCTCTCCGCTCCCGCGTGATGTAGTTGAGCGAGCCGGCCTCGTCGTCACTCCCCCAGCGCCCCCAGGTGCGGTAGCGCTGGGCGATCTCGTCGAGTTGGGCCTTGCTGTAGCTGCGCCGGGGCGAGACAGTCGGGCGAGTGCTGATCGTCTTCTCCATTCTCTGCGTCGGGTCCGGGTCAGCCGCCGATGCCATACGTCTTCATGTTGGCGAACTGGTCCATGCCACTGCGCCCGAGTTCACGGCCGACACCGGAGCGCTTGGTGCCACCGAAGGGCACCTCGGTCGGCGAACCCAGGAAGGCGTTGATGCCGACACCACCGGTGTCGAGGCGTGCGGCGATCCGCATGGCCTCCTCCTCGGCGCCGAAGACGGCGCCGCCGAGACCGTACGGGTTGTCGTTGGCGAGCGTCACGGCTGCCTCCGCGTCGGCGACCCGGAAGATCATCCCGAGCGGGCCGAAAGGCTCCTCCTTGTAGACCCGCATCTCCGGCGTGACACCTGCGATGACGGCAGGCCTGAAGTACGACCCGGGGCCGTCGACCTTGCCGCCCGCGAGCAGCACCGTCGCGCCCTTCGCGATCGCGTCCTCCATCTGTTCCTGCAGCAGGTCGGCCGCAGCCTGGCTCGACATGGGGCCCACGGTCGACTTCTCGTCGAACGGGTCGCCGAGAACCTGCCCGGCGAACGCAGCGACATACTTCTCGGTGAACTCGTCGGCGATGCCGTCGGTCACGATGACACGCTTCGGCAGCGCGCAGGCCTGGCCCCCGAGAACGAGGCGGCAGGCCGCCGCGGTGCCGGCAGCGAGGTCGACGTTGGCCGAGTCCAGCACGATGAACGCGTCGGACCCACCGAGCTCGAGGACGACCGGCTTGATGTGCTTGCTCGCCTGGGCGCCCACGGCCGAGCCCGCGCGGTCGGAGCCGGTGAGGGTCACAGCGCGGACGCGGTCGTCGGCGATCAGGGTCGAGCACTGGTCGGGGGTGGCGAGGATGGTCTGGTAACAACCCTCGGGGAACCCGGCCTCGCGGAAGATCTCGTCGTACATCAGCGTCGAGCCGGCGCAGATCTCGGCAGGCTTCACCAGCACGGTGTTGCCGAGCATCAGGTTCGGTGCGGTCGCACGCATCGCCTGGTAGAGCGGGGCGTTCCACGGCTCGATGCCGAGAACGACACCGACTGCCTCCCGCCGCAGGATCACCTTGGCGAAGCCGGGAACCTCGATCAGCTCGTCGGCGAGCAGTTCCTCGCCGTACTTGGCGTAGTACCGGAACATGTCGACGGCACCACTGCCCTCGGCCAACGAGTGTGGCAGCACCTTGCCCATCTCCAGGGTCGCCTGGTGGGCGAGTTCGGGGAGTTTCGCCTCGATCAGGTCCGCGACCGCGAGGAAGAGCGCGACCTTCTCCGAGATCGGGACGTCGCGCCAGACGCGGTGGGCCGCATGCGCGGTCGCCAGCTTCGCCTCCAGATCCACGTCGTCGACGAAGGCGAACTCTCGCAGCAGCTCACCCGTGGCGGGGTTGAGAGTTCGGTATGTGCGCTGGGCGGGCATCGTGGCAGTCACGTGGTCCTCCTGTGGACGGGTCCGTAATTAGCTTTCAACACTAGTACAACAAGACTTAAAAAGGTATGTTCCCTTATTGAAACTCGTCAGCCCGGCAGCGCCCGGGATCTCTCTCCTTCCGGAGGTGCGCATGGACATCAACCTGCTCGACCCGGCCCACTACGTGAACGGCCAGCCCTATGAGCTCTATCGCCATCTGCGCGAGACCGACCCCGTGCACTGGCACGAGGAGTCCTACGGCGGACCGGGCTACTTCGCCCTGACGCGCTACGCCGACATCAAGGCGGTCGAGACCGACTCCGCGACGTTCGCGAACGCACCGACAACGCTGATCAACGACGACGCTCGCGCCGGCGACGAGACCCATCAGCATCTGATCTTCTCCGACCCCCCGCACCACACCGAGCACCGCAAGTTCCTCAGCCCAGAACTGAGCGTGCTCGCGGTTCGCACGGGAGATGACCGCCTTCAGGAGCTGGTCCACGACATCATCGACAGGGTCATCGAAAAGGGCGAGTGCGACTTCGTCGAGGACATCGCCGGCCGGATGGCCAGTTTCGTCATGGCCGACCTCATCGGGCTGCCGCGCGAGCAGTCGCTGGTGATGTTCGACGCCGCGGCCGTCCTCGCCAGCGGCGCCGACACCTCGAAGGGCCGCGGCCTCGAGGCGGCGACGATCATGTACCAGTGGGCCGACGTGGCCCGCAAGGAGCGGCTCGAGAGCCCCCGTGACGACATGCTGACCCGGATCGCGCACGGGGAGGTGCTCGGCATCCCGTTCGACGAGTTTCAATTCCAGCTCGACTTCCAGCTCCTGGTCAGCGCAGGCAGCGATACCTCGCGCAACGTGCTCGCGACGGGCATGCTCCGGCTCTTCGAGAACCCGGACCAGTACCGCGCCCTGGTGGCGGACCCGAGCCTCGTTCCCCAGGCCGTCGAGGAGATGCTGCGCTTCGACCCGCCGATCGTCTTCCAGCGCCGGACGGTGACGCGCGACACGGAGATCGATGGCGTCGCGATCCGAAAGGGCCAGAAGGTGGCGAGCTACTACGGCGCCGCGAACCGTGATCCCGCCGTCTTCTCCGATCCCGACACCTTCGACATCCGCCGCTCCCCCAACCCGCACCTCGCCTTCGGCGCAGGCAGGCACTTCTGCCTCGGCACGCACCTCGCGCGGGCCGAACTGGTGGCGATGTTCACCGCGCTGGTGACCCGGATGCCCGACCTGCGTGCGACCGGTGACACCGTCTGGCACGAGTCGCCCGAGACCCCGTCCGTAGTCGGCCCGACGGCGATTCCGGTGGCGTTCACTCCCGGCGTCCGACTGGGCAGCGCCGCACTCATCTGACATCCGGCTTCCACCCATCCAAATTATGTTTGTAGTGAGGCAACTCACCTGCTCTAATTATGCTAAAGCGAGTAGGTTGGTTGCCGTCACTGCCCCCGGCTGCGAAGGATCACCATGACAACCGCGCCCCCTGCGACCGCCAGCGAGACCCTGGTCGAAGAGACCGCCCGCCAAGTGGTGGCCGAGCATCCGCCGGCCACCACCCCGCTGCCCGAACTGATGGGCGCGTGGTACGACGCCGGCCTCACCTGGGTACATTTCCCCCTCGGACTGGGTGGGCTGGACGCACCGCGCTCGCTGCAACCGCTCGCCAACCGGATCCTCCGCGAGGCGGGCGGCCCCGAGCCTCGCACCGTCAACACCATCGGCTACGGCATCGTCGCCGGCACCATCCGGCGCTATGCCGACACCGAGCAGGCCGCTCGCCTGCTGCGCCCGCTGGCCACCGGCGAAGAGAAGTGGTGCCAGCTGTTCAGCGAGCCCGGCGCCGGCTCCGATCTCGCCGGCCTGGCGACCCGCGCCGTACGCGAGGGGGACGGCTGGCGGATCAACGGCCAGAAGGTGTGGAACAGCCTCGCTCACCTCTCCCGCTGGGCCATCCTGCTGGCCCGGACCGATCCCGACCTGCCCAAGCACAAGGGCCTCACCTACTTCATCGTCGATATGCAGACCCCGGGCATCGAGGTCCGGCCGCTGCGCCAGCTGACCGGACGGGCCTCGTTCAACGAGGTCTTCCTCGACGACGTCTTCATCCCGGACAGTCAGCGCTTCGGCGAGGTCGGCGAGGGCTGGATCGTGGCCAACAGCACCCTCGGCGACGAACGGACCTCCTTGGGTGACCGCGTCGCCGCCCGCGGCAGCGGCGCCATCGCCGACGCCCTCGCACTGTGGGCCGCCCACCCCGAGCGGCACACCCCGGTACTGCGTGAGCGTCTGGTCCGGCTGTGGGTGCGGGCGGAGAGCCAGCGGCTGACCGGAAACCGGGCCCGCGTGGCCGCCACCAAGGGCGTGATCGGTCCCGAGAGCGCCATCATCAAGCTGCTCAATTCCGAACTCGCACAACATGTCTACGAGTTCTGCATCGAGTTACTCGGACCCGAGGCGACGCTGATCGACACCTACTCCCCGGATGCGCCCGACGACGAGAGCGGGCCGACAGCGATCCAGCGCAAGTACCTCCGTTCCCGGGCCACCACCCTCGAGGGCGGGACCTCGGAGATCATGCGCAACGTCATCGGCGAGCGCGTCCTGAAGCTCCCGCAGGAACTGCGCGCCGACAAGGGCATTCCGTGGAAGGACATCCCCCGATGAGCGCGACCCCGACCACCCCCAGCTTCCCCACACGACAGGCAGGCCGATGACACAGGAGTTCGAGTTCAGCGACGAGTTGGTGGAGCTGCGCACCATGGTGCGCGACTTCTGCCGGGAGTTCTCCCCCGAGGCGGTCGTACGCGAAGCGATGGAGAGCGACACCGGCCACGACCGGGCGCTGTGGCGACGGTTCGGTAGCGAACTCGGCGTGCTCGGGCTCGCCGTTCCCGAGGAGTACGGCGGCGACGACGCCGGTCTGGTCGCGCAGGCCATCGCTGTCGAGGAGATGGGGGCCGCTCTGGTGTGCGGCCCTGTTCTCGGCACCGTTGCTCTGGCGATGCCGGCCCTCGCCGCGCTCACCGACGACGACGTCAAACGCGAATTGCTTCCCGAGCTGTGCTCCGGCGCGAAGCTCGCGACGCTGGTCGCGCCGCTCTCCGACGGCACGCTCGACGTCGACGCCGTCACCGTGACGGCGACGACCACGGACGGCGCCTGGCGGCTGGGCGGTGAAGTCACGCAGGCCCCCGACGCCGGCACCGCCGACCTGCTCCTGGTCGTGGCGACCACCGACGAGGGACCTGCACTGTTCGCGGTCGCAGGCGATGCCGCGGGGCTGACGCGTACGCCGCTGACCACCCTCGACCTCACCCGCCGTCAGGCCGCACTCTCGTTCGCCGGAACTCCGGCACGGCTTCTGGCCACCGGCGCCGAAGCGCTCGGTGCTTGTGCTCGCGCCGCTCTGGTCGCCGGCGTGCTGCTCGCCGTCGAGCAGGTCGGTGGCGCCCAGCGGATGCTCGACATCACCGTGGCGCACGTGGCCAACCGCAAGCAGTTCGGTCAGGCCGTGGGCGCGTATCAGGCGGTCAAGCACCGGTGCGCGAACATGCTCATCGCGGTGGAGACGGCGCGGTCCGCGGCCTACCACGGTGTCTGGGCGCTGCAGGACGGCACCGACGACCCGCAACTCGCGGCGAGCCTGGCCAAGGCGGTGGCAAGCGAGTCCTACGCGTGGGTCAGCACCAGCGCAATCCAGATGCACGGCGGGCTCGGCTTCACCTGGGAAGGCACCCCGCAGCTCTACTTCAAGCGCGCTACCACCGACTCGCTCACCCTCGGCACCGCCGAACAGCACTTCGACCGGATCGCTGGACAGGTGCTCGACGGGCTCGTGCGGGCCTGAGGTCCCGTCGCCCAACACAACCTGTACCGGCTCCCTGAGCCGGTACACGCAGCGAGGAGAAGAGAAGACCGTGGAGTACGACTACGTCATCATCGGGTCAGGCGCGGGTGGCTCCGTGCTGGCAGACCGGCTCTCCGCCGGCTCCGACGCGAGCATCCTGGTCATCGAGGCAGGCGGCAGCGACCGCAACCCGATGCATCTGGTCCCGAAGGGCTTCTTCTTCACGATGCACTCGGACAAGTACGCCAAGAGGTTCGACGCCGGGCCGTTCGGGCCCAACGACTCGATCGATGCCTGGTGGCGCGGCCGGGTGCTCGGCGGCTCGACCACGATCAACGGTCTGGTGTGGAACCGCGGGTGGGCGGGAGACTTCGACCGCTTGGTCGAGGACGGTAATCCCGGCTGGGGCTGGGACACCTTCCTGGCCGCCTACCGGGAGATCGAGTCGTTCCAACTCGGGGCCTCCGAACTTCACGGCGCCGGCGGCCCGGTGAGCGTGGAGATCACTGCGCCCGTCGAGCCGGTGTCGGAGGCGTTCATGGCCTCGTCCGCCGCCATCGGCGCGACGCGGGTCATCGACATCAACGGCTCCGACCTGGAGCGCGCCGGCTACACCCAGTTCTCCACCCGTCGCGGGCTACGGGTCACGGCGGCAACAGCATTCCTGCGTCCCGCGTTGCGCCGACCGAACGTGACTCTGATGACCCGCACCGAGGTCGCCCGCATCCTCTTCGACGGCACCCGCGCTGTCGGCGTGCTCGCGCGGCACCGGGGCGAGAAGGTGGAGATCAAGGCCCGCCGCGAGGTACTGGTCTGCGGCGGCTCACTGGACTCCCCCATCTTGCTGGAGCGCTCGGGCATCGGCCGCGGCGACGTGCTCGCTGCCGCGAGCGTCAAACAGGTCGCGGAGAGCCCGAACCTCGGCGAGCGGCTCAACGAGCACCGCGGACTGCGGTTCATGTACAAGCTGAACGGGCGCACCGCAGCCGAGAACGGTTTCAACCCGCTCGTCGGCAGCTCCGTAAAGCAGATGACCCAGGGAGCCAAGTACCTCGTCCGCCGGGACGGCATCATCTCGCAGGGGTCGGCCACCTGTCTGCTCTACTTCAAGGCGGACCCCACCTCGGACAGGCCCGACACCATCGGCTTCTTCAACCCGATCTCGATGAAGGCCCCCACCATGCACAACGACAAGCTCGCGGTGGACGACGAACCCGGTCTGATGCTGGCGGCGTACCCGTTGCGCCCGACAAGCCACGGCAACATCCACATCACCGGCCCGCACCCGGGCGATCCGGTGGCGATCCAGCCCAATTTCCTCGACACCGAGGACGACCGGCGGATCCTGTCGAAGGTCGGACCGCGGGTGCGTGAGCTGTTCGCCAGCGGTCCGATCGCCGACCTGGTCACCGAGGAACGCGTTCCCGGTAGCGGCGTCCGCACCGAGACCGACTTCGAGCAACTCGGGCTCAACGCGGGCTCCTCGGGTTACCACCCGCTCGGCAGTTGTGCCATCGGGCCGAACGCGGACGATGTCGTCGATGCCCGGCTGCGCGTGCGCGGGGTCGAGGGCGTGCGGGTGGTCGACGCCTCCGTCTTTCCCCGTCAGCCCTCGGGCAACACCTCCGCACCCACCCAGGCGCTGGCCTGGCACGCGGCCAAACTCATCCTGGAGGATGCGTGAGCTCTGCGTCCTCGACGGCGCGATGATCGGCGCGCCCGTGCTGACACGGGCGCGCCGCTCCCTCATCCGCGCGTGACCTCGTCCCTCACCCGTCGAGTCTCCTTCCACTTCATGAAGACTCGACGCTCGGTGATCCGCCATCCTGCGTCCGTTCGCGCCAGCGTGTCCTCGTAGGCGCCACCGCCGGACACCCGCACGATCTCGCCCTCGCTCTCCCCGCGTCGCCCGGTCTCCATCTGATAGTGGGAGAAGGCTTTTGCGGTGTCGCCCGCGAGCTCGATGACCGTGTTGTACAGCGGATGCTGCGCGAACAGCCATGCCGGGTCTGGCTTGCTGAGACGCTCGCGCATCTGCGCGGGAGTCTCGCGCTTACCCCCCATCGGCGTGAAGTCGATCGCCGCGTCGGCCGCGAAGGCCAGATCCCATTCCTCCCAGCGGCGTTCGTCGAGTCCGATTGCGTAGTGGCGCAATGCTTTCTCGATATCGAGACGGTCCTGCAGTTGATCAGCCATGTTCAGTGTCTCCTCGTCGTGGCTCGGTGTGGTCATTGGGCTCAGTGTGGCCATTGGATGGTGAAGTACTGCGTCTCGAGGAACTCCTCGAGACCGGCGCGGGCGCCCTCGCGGCCGAGGCCACTCTGCTTCATGCCACCGAACGGCGCCGATGGATCGGAGACGAGTCCGCGGTTGATGCCGACCATTCCGGCATCGATCCGCTCGGAGATCCGCAGTGCACGACCCAGCTCACCGGAGACGACGTACGCGGCCAGTCCCATCTCGGTGTCGTTGACCAGGCGCAGCATCTGCTCCTCGTCGGTCCAGGTCACGATCGGGGCGACCGGCCCGAAGATCTCCTGGGTGACCACGTCGGCATCGGGCGCCACATCGACCAGCACCGTTGGTGCGTAATAAAAACCGGCGTCGTCCGGCGTCGCGGCGCGGTGGCTGACGCGGGCACCGCCTGCCACCGCGCGCTCGACCAGGCCGCCGACCTCCTCGACGGCACGAGCAGAGATGAGTGGGCCGATGTCGTGGCCCTGCGCCGCGGGGCCGACGCTGAGCTTCTCCACCGCGTTGCCGAACCGCTCGGCGAATTCGTCTGCGACAGCGGCATGCACGTAGAAGCGGTTCGCGGCGGTGCAGGCCTGCCCCGCACCGCGGAACTTCGCCACCATCGCGGCCTCGACGGCCAGTTCGAGGTCGGCATCGTCGGTAACCACGAACGGCGCGTTGCCGCCGAGCTCCATCGAGGCGTTGAGCACACGGTCGGACGCCTGGCGCAGCAGGGTGCGACCGACTTCCGTCGAACCGGTGAAGGAGATCTTGCGCACGCGTGGATCGGAGAGCCACGTCGAGACGAGAGTGCCTGACCGCTTGGTCGGGACGACGTTGACGACCCCGGCGGGGAGACCGGCCTCGACCATCAGCCGAACGACGGCGAGGGTGGTCAGCGGAGTCTCCGAGGCCGGCTTCAATACGGTCGTGCAGCCGGCCGCGAGTGCCGGTGCGAGCTTGCGGGTGGCCATCGCTGCCGGGAAGTTCCAGGGGGTGACCAGCGCCGCGACGCCGACGGGCTTGTGCGTGACGACGGTGCGGGTCCCGCCGGCCGGCGCGACGCCGTAGTCGCCGGCGGTGCGCACGCCCTCCTCCGCGAACCAGCGGAAGAACTCCGCCGCGTACGTCACCTCGGCGCGCGCGTCCGCGAGTGCTTTGCCGTTCTCGGCACTGATGAGGGCAGCCAGTTCCTCGCGGTCGCGCAACATGAGTTCGTACGTACGGCGCAGCAGTTCCGAGCGCTCGCGCGGGGCCGTTGCGGCCCAGCCCGGAAGCGCTTCGGCTGCGGCATCGACGGCGGCGGTGCCGTCGGCCTCGTCGCCGTCCGCGATCGTGGCGACAACGCTGCCGTCGGCCGGGTCCAGGACGTCGAACTCGCCCGCGCCACCCGCCCGCCAGACGCCTCCGATGAACAGGCCGTTGTGGATATTTGCATTACTTGAAGTCATATCAACATTATTCACAACATAATTGCCTTCGTCCAGGTGCAACCTCGTCACCCACCGGCTTACCTTGGCGCCTGCCCATCTATCGAACGATGCCAACCGTGGCAGGATTACTACAAGACGAATAGAAGATCAGAACCCGGGGTTCTGTTCGGACGCAGATCCGCTCGTGAATAGGATGAGGGCCATCATGCAGAGCCAACGCGACGAGTCCATCTCGATCGCACTCGAGCGACTCGCCCTGACCCTGGGCGAGAGCGGCGCCGTGCCCGTCGCCGAGCTCGTCCGTGCCCTCGAGCGTGCGGCGGAGCGGCTGCGCACCAAGTCGGTCGCCGACGAGGAGGAACCAATCGACCTGGTCACCCAGGCGGACGCATCGCGTGCTGTGGGGGTCAGCCGCCAAGCGGTCAACCAGTGGGTGCGTAACGGCGTGGTGCGCTCCTATGCCGGTTCGGGCACCAGCGGCCGCTACGGCCCGATGGTGTCGCTGGCCGAGATCGCGATCGCTGCCAACCGCCGGACCCGCGACGTACCGTTCTCGAACAGACGGCGCCGAGAGCTGGTCGACTTCCTCGGACTGATCGCTCGGAGCACGGCGGCCCCGGTCGCAGCGGAGATCCTGCGCGCGCTCGAGGACGACGGCTACGAGAGCCGCACCCCCGAGAAGACCCGGGTTCTGGGCGAGTTCGTGACGGCGTCGATGGGTCTGGGCGACCAGCAGCGTGAGTTCACGCCCGAGGGGCTCCGTCTGCTCTCCCAGCTCGAACCTGCGATCACCGTCGACACTGACTCGCCGTTCGGGCGGTTCACGGACTCACTGGGGCTGCTGATTCACTCGTCGGGCGGCAAGGCAGGCTTCGACTCTCCCTCGACCGCGCTGCTGTCCATGTTCGGCTGTGCGACCGTCGGCGCGCTCTACTCCGGCGCCGACGCGGGGATCGGTCGCGACATCGCCGATGCGGCGCAGGAGGTGTGGGGAGAGGATTGGGTCGAGCGAATGCTCGATGCCGTCTTCCACCTCGGCGAACTGCGCCGCTCGCCGCTGACACGGTTCACCGCCTCATTGACGTACCTGGACAACAACCGATTCCTGCGCAACGCCCAAGCGGCCGGAGTGAGCATCGCCTACTCGCGTGGGCCGGGCCCGTTGCTCCCCCACCGCTTGTATGGCGGCCCGATCTTCCGGGACATGATGGCGGACGCGGGACGGCGCACCACCCCCTGGGGCTTCTCGCCCGCCTCCGCGCAGGTGGGGCGTCCGGCCGAACTCGAGAGCGGGCTCAACCCGTTCCGCGTGATGAATTACGAGTTCGGGCTGCTCGACCCGCACGTGCACGGCATTCGCCGCTACTGCTTCTCGACCACGGATGCCCGGCGTGACCTTCGGGCGTACGTCGAATCGCTCCACGGGAGCGAGCGCGAGCGCTACGTCGGATATGCCGTCGACGGCCTCGCCCGCACCTTGCAGCAGCAGAACATCGAGTTGGCCGCGATCGATTCCGAGCAGGATTTCGACTGGTGGAAGGACCACATCATCCGCTCCTCGGAGCAGGAGATCCTGCTCGGTCTGCGCGACGAGCGCGCCCGCAAGGTCGCGCACGCCCTGCTGGTCTCGACGAGTCTGCTTCCCGAGGTGGTCAGCGCCGCGCACACCGACGGCGCGTTGCGCGACCGGCTGCGGATCTATGTGAAGAACCTCGAGTTCGACGTCATCGACGCGCGCTACCGCGACGACCTACGCCGCGGTGCGTCCCGTGTCATCAAGGGTGGCGGTGTCGCCTTCGACGAAGCCAAAGCCACCGAGGCCGCGACGGCAGAGATTCAGGCGATGCTCGCCTGATCCTCGGACTGCCGCTCGGGACCCACCCTCACGAGGCGCTTGCCCAGGTGCTCGCCTGCGAGCATCCCCAGGAAGGCCGACGGTGCGTTGACCAACCCGTCCACCACGTCCTCGTGATGGACCACGTCGCCGGCGCGGAGCCAGTCCGCGACCTCGCGCTCGAAGGTGGGCCGCAGGTGCTCGAAGTCGCTGAACACGAACCCCCGCAACGTGATGCTCCGTGTCACGAGCCCGGACATCAGGCTGTCGGCGTCGGTATCGAGACCTGTCGACGCCGCGCTGTACGCCGAGGCGACGCCGCAGACCGGCACCCTCGCGTGCCGGTTCAGGCGGGGCCAGACCGCCTGCCGGACCCGCCCGCCGACGCTCTCGACGTAGACATCGATACCGTCCGGCGTGGCATCGGCGAGACTGCTCTCGAAGTTCGGATCGCGGTGGTCGAGGGCGACGTCGAAGCCTGCGGCACGCAGCCAGCCGACCTTGCGCTCGCCACCGGCGATGCCGACGACGCGGGAGCCGTCCAGGCGGGCCATCTGCCCGGCCAACGATCCGACGGTCCCGGTCGCGGCGGCGACGACGACCGTCTCCCCCGGACGCGGCCTGCCGATCTCGCGGATGGCGGCGTACCCGGTCAGTCCGGGCATGCCCCGCACACCCAGCGCTGTGGAGACGGGTGCATCAGCAGGGTTCAGGCGCCGGACGGCGGTCGCCGGAGCAACGGCGTACTGCTGCCAGCCGGTGGCTGCGGCGACGACGTCACCCGGCACGAAGCGCGGGTCCCGACTGACGACGACTTCCCCGACGGTGCCACCCTCCATCACCGCGCCGAGGGCGACCGGCGGACGGGCGGAGGAATGCGATGCCGAGGAGCCCATCCGGCCGCGGAGGTAGGGATCGAGCGACAGATACAGCGTGCGCAGCAGCAGCTGGCCCTCCGCCGGCTCCGGGATCGGGCCCGAGGTCACCGCGAAGTCGTCCGGTCGGGGTGCGCCGTCGGGACGTGCTGCGAGCACGATCCGGGTCTGGGTCATCGTTACCTCGCGGTGGGTTGTCGGGAGCCTCACCGCGAGGCGGTGGGCACTCAGTCGGCGGAGCGGGCCGCCACGGCGTCGTCCCCGTGCGCCGCCGAGCTGAGCGGCTGGGAGAGCAACTCGGCGATCTGATTGCGCGCGATCTCGAGGCGTCGGGCGTACTGGTCGCGCTCGGCCGCGATCTGGTCGGTCGTGGTGCTGGCCGCCGGTGCGGTTTCGCGCTGGGCCTCCGCGGTGGCCGACAGCAGCTCGGCGACCAGTGCCTGCGCGAGCCGCTTGTAGTCGAGTTCGATCGTGGGCAGGCCCGAACCGGTGATCACCGTGGTCTGACCCGTCGAAGCCCTTGCTTCGGACGAAGGCATCACCGGGACGCCGATCCCCTCGATCTTGTAGGTGCGCTTGCCGCTGATTTCCCGCTCGATCTCGCCGTCGCGGTCCATGGCGGCGATCAGCTGAATGAAGGCGACAGCGGATCCCGTGTAACCGACAGCGTCCTTCAGCAGGCTCGTGGCATAGCCCGACGGGTCGACGATCGGACCCGAGGTTGCGAGGTACTGCCGGATGCGCGTGCGCGCAGTGCGGTCTCGTGACATTGCTCCTCCAATGATGCATCGCCCATGGCCGCCCCCGTGCCGCCGGTCGGGCGACGCGTATGGAATCCAGCCATCAGCACAATAACACATCAACTTAAGGATTAGTACAGCAATGGACCCGCCTACAGCCGCCGACCGACCGCACCACAGTGGTCAGCTGCGCTGGGCCAGCACCTCCAGCCCTACGTCGAGGGTGCGCAGTCCGGTCACCGACGCGAGCTCCAGCACCTCCAGGATCGCCTCGGGACTGACGCCGATCTGCAGCGCTTCGCGCATGTGCTTGCGCAGCCCGTCGACGTAGTGCTGAGGGCTCACCGCGTCTATGGCGATCGAGAGAAGGTGCTTGATCCCGTCGTCCAGCACTGACTCCTGCTCCCACGGAAGGTCGATGAAGCGCACCCGTGCCGTGAAATAGTCCGGGTCCATGCGGAGAATCCCTTCATAGATCCGATTGAGCGGACGCGGCCGCGGACCCGTGGTCTCCAGCGCCCGCTGTAGCTGACGCTGACGCACCGTCTGCTCGGGCAGCGCAAGGCCGGCCAGCTCCATCTCCTCGATCAGCAGAGGAAGACCGATCGAAACGGTGTGCAGACCGATGGAGCAGGCGATCTCGAGGGTGCAGAGCACCTCGGCCTCGCTCGCGCCATCGGCAAGGGCCTGGTCGATGGCCGAGGCGATGCGCGGCTCGTCGGCCTGGGGGATGACCGACTCGACGGCCAGAACAATCAACGCGCGCACCGAATCAGGGAGCAAGCCAGTTCGGTGGGGATGGCCCACCAGTTCCTCGGCCGCCCGGGCAAAGGCGGGGTCCATACGCTCCAGCAGCGCTGCGGTCCGCAGATGGCGGGAGAGGTAGCCGTCGCTCGGACGCTGCGCGGCTCGGGTGGACACGGTGCTCATCTGCTCCTCGTTCTGATGCTGTCGACACAGTCTCCCTGACTAAGCAAAAGTTGTCAATGGCATCACTTGACGGACACAGAATGACGACATAGCGTGCGTGACGGCGGTTACATCAGGGTCGCTGCAACACGACGAGAGAAGGCGCACCATGGCCGACGAACGAATGATGTTGATGGCCGGAAAGGTTGCTTCCCTGCTACCCGAACCGCCGGCCTCGCATGACGCGTTCGGCTATCTGGCGTGGGAGGAGCTCGTGCTCGCTGCGGCCCAGCGGCTTCGCGCTTACCTTCCCGATTCGGCGTTTCAACGCCCGGTCCGGCTTTCGTGTCTGTCCCTCTCGCCCGAGACCGGTCGCCTGGCCGCCGGCTCACTCACGGCGCTCGCCGGCCTGCTGGCGCACGAGGTCGACACGGCCTCGTGCGAGGCGCTGCTGCTTCAGGCCACCAAAGCCTGGCAAGCAGCGGCCGCGACCTCCGTGCCCGCGCTCGCACGCCGCGCCTGACCGGAAGCACCGGCCACCACCAACACGCAGCAGAAGCCCCGCGTCTGTCGAGACGCGGGGCTTCTGCTGCTGTTGTGTGCTGCGCGTGCTCAGACGCGGGCGTCTCGCCAGCGCGCCGACGGCACTTCGACCTCGACGTCGGTCGTCTGCAGGCCGAATTCCGCTGCCACAAGCGCGGTGTCGGCACCGGGGATGGGAGCGCCTGCAGGGGCAAGGTCAGGATCGGCGCTGAGTTTCAACGGCGCATTCGCGACCTCGATACCGTCGACGAGGTCGACGTCCGACAGCCGGAGCCGCATCCCGCGCGCGATCGCCTGCGGGTGCGAGAACGCCTCCCCGACGCTCAGTACGACGGCGCCGGGAAGCTTCAGTGAGTAGTAGAGCGCCTCCCACTCCGGCGCCGTGCGTCCCAGGAAGCTGGGCTCCACGAGCGCATAGAGGTCGTCCTCGTTCTCCCGGCGCAGTGGCTCGGTGACGAACCGCGGGTCCTCGATCCACTCGGGGTGACCGGCGGCCTCACAGAACTTCGCCCAGAATTGCTGTGTGATGCAGATCGTGAACCATTTGTCGTCGGCGGTGCGGAACACGCCGAAAGGCAGCGAACCGCTGCCGCCGCGGCGCGGCTCGGGCACGAACTCCTTACCGACCGTGACCGCCTGGGGAGCGCGGTACGACAGGAGCGCGACCTGTGAGTCGAAGAGGCTGATATCGAGCCGCTGGCCGTGGCCGCGCAGGCTACGTAGTCGCAGTGCGCCGAGCGTTCCGAGGGCCGCGAACATCGCGCCGGTCAGTCCGCCGATCGGGTTCCCCCAGCGGATCGGTACCTCGGGGCGGGTGTGGTCGACGGTGATACTCATGCCGCCGCCGAGAGCCTGGATGGCGTTGTCGAACGCCGGATAGGCGCTCCACGGACCGCTGTGCCCGAAGCCGGTGATCGAGGTGGCGATCAGCTTGCCGTTCTTCGCGCTGAGCGTGTCGTAGTCCAGGCCGAGGCGCTCGAGTACACCGGGACGGTAGTTGTCGATCATCACATCGGCGTGGCCGGCCAGACCGAGGAGGAAGTCGAGCCCCTCGGGCGTCTTGAGGTCGGCGACGACGCTCCGCTTGCCACGGTTCAGCCCCGCCCGGAAGGACGCCTCGCGGCTCTCGTCCGGGTAGGGCTCCATCACCTGGCCGAACGGACGCTCGACGCGGATCACGTCGGCACCGAGGTCGGCCAGTAGTTGGGCGGCGAACGCCTTGCTGGGCTCGTCGCCGTTCATCTCCAGGACTGTCGTGCCTTCCAGCGGCCGGCCGATCTGCCGGGAAGGCTCGGTTGCGCCGGACGGGATCACCCGCTCGCGAAGCGGCAGACTTCCGCGATCGTCGCCGCAGTGAATCACGCCTGCGCCGGCGAGCCGGTCCAGTTCGGGCCCGTCGAGCCCGAGGAGGGTGCGCAGCACCATCGCGGTATCCGCGCCGACCTGGCGTGGCGCCCGCCACGTCGAGACGTCGCTGAACTTCAGTGAGTCGCCGACCACGGTTGCGGTTCGGCCGAACTCGTCGGTGATGTCGACGGACATGCCACGTGCCTGGACCTGCGGGTGACGGAAGACGTCGGCGACTCCCGTCACCTTTCCGCAGACCACGCCGGCCGCCATCAGGTTCTCCTGCCACCAGTCGGCGGGGCGCTGCTTGAACACCTCCTGCAGCAGCGCGACCAGTTCCTCACGATGCGCGTGCCGTGCCTGTCCGGTGTTGAACCGCTCGTCGGTGAGCAGATCGGGCCGGTCCATCACCCTGGCGGCGGCGGGCCACATCCGCTGGCTGATGCACGTGGCGACCCAGCCCTCGCTGCACTCGAAGTTGCCGAAGGGAACCGTTCCCTGGCCGCCCTCGAAGGGCGCGGGCAGAGGCTCCTGGCCGAAGGTCAGCGCCTGCGGCACGCGATAGGTGTTCAGCGCGAGCATGACGTCGAGCATGGAGACGTCGACGTGCTGGCCTGCGCCGGTCCGATCGCGATGGATCACCGCTGCGACCAGGCCGATCGCGCTGAAGATGCCCGCGAAGAGATCGCCGATCGGGATTCCCCAGCGCACGGGGGGCGTGCCCTCGTCGAGCCGGGTGTAGTTCATCGTGCCGCACATCGCCTGCACGATCGGGTCGTAGGCCGGCATCGTGGACCACGGTCCGTCACCACCGAAGCCGGTGAGCGAGCACGTGATGATCGCCGGATTGAACTCGAGCAACGACTCGCGGTCGACCCCGAGCCGCCGGGTGACCCCGGGACGGAAATTGTCCACGACGACATCGGCCTGCGCCACCATCTCCTGGAAGAGCCGGCGTCCCTCGTCGGACTTGAGGTTGATGGCGACCGAGTGCTTGTTGCGACTCAGTCCCCAGTTGAAGGCCTCGTCCTCGCTGAGTCGGGTGTGATCGATCTTCGCGGCCGAGCCGGGCGCGGGGACCGACTCGACCCGGATCACCTCCGCACCGAGATCCGCCAGGAGCAGGGAGCCGAACGGACCCGAGACGACCCGGCACAGGTCGAGGACCCGCAGCCCGGACAGAGGGGCTGACGGCGATGATGTCGGAACGGTCGCTGAAGCATTCATAATGCTTTGACCATAATACGTGCCTCATTGCGGCACAACTAGAAGTGGCTCATATCATCATTAGACGCTGTCAGTTGTGTAGGCGGCCGGATTCGCGACCGTCCCGCTCCGGACGGGCGCAGGATCAGGCCTGGGCGGGTGGTGCGGGCGACCGCGTCGTGGCGATCAGCGCCGCCACCTGGCTCCGCGACGTGAAATCGAGCTTGGTCAGGATGCGCTGCACGTGCGTATCGACGGTGCGAGGTGAGATCACCAGTTCGTCGGCGATCTCCCGGTTCGTCTTTCCGGTCGCCACCAGTCGCGCGATCTCCTGCTCGCGTCGCGTCAGGGGCAGGTCCTGGAGAGGGTTGTCGATGTCGTCCGGCTTCGCCAGCACCTCGCCCAAGGCGACCGAGGCCGCCTCGTCGAGGGTGAGTCGCCGACCGTGCCCGAGCGCGGACCGATAGTCGCTCACGCCGAGCCCAGCCGCGCCTCGGGCCGCGTAGCGATCGTGCCACTCGCGCATCCCGCCGAAGCCGTGGAACGGAGGGCCGAAGTCCCCGGCGCGTGCGTCTCCGACACCGAACAGCACCGCGGCCCGCTGAGCGTCGCCGACTTCGACCGCTGTCCAGGCCAGGAGTTCGATCGCCCAGACCATCCCCTGCCGGTTGTTGAGAGCACGCTTGCGCACCAAGCTCTCCCGCGCCAGGCCTGCGGCCGACTCGGCGTGCCCACGCAGTAGTTCCTCCAGGCCGAGGAAGGCGAGCGCCCAGGACAGCAGTAGCCCCTCGCCGTAGGCGGCGCACAGCTGGCTCGCCTCGGTCAACACCTCGTGCGCCTCGTCGAGCCGGCCCTGGTAGCAGTAGGCCAGTCCCAGGTTGAGCAGCGCAAGGGTCAGGTACGGCGGACCGCCCTGGACGGCGCGCTCCATCTCGACCCCCGCCTCGAGGTGATCGATCGCCGGCTCGATCCGGCCGTCGAATAGCTCGGCGACACCGAGTGAGCTCTGTGCGTGAGCCGCGCTCGCAGCATCGCCGACCTTCGCGGCGGTCCGCTCACACTCGATGAGCTGCTCCCGTGCCGCGGGGTAGTCGCCGTTGACGGCGCACAGGAAGCCGTGGATCCACAACGCAGGCGCCCGCTCGGTGTCGGTCGACTCACCGGCCGCGAGCAGCCGGCTCAACCATCGCTGCCCCTCCCCAGGCAGTCCCGAGCTGATCCAGAATGTCCACAGCGTGCTCGCCAACCGCAGCCCGGTGCCCGCCCGGCCCGGGTGGGCGAGGGCGCCTTCCAACGCGGCGCGCACGTTGGCCTGATCCGCGAATACCAGGCTGAGCAGTCGCAGCTGGTGCGGACCGAACCAACCTTCTTCCACCGCGCGGGCCATGGCCAGGACGTGGTGCAGGTGCGCTTCCTGCACCACCTCGCGCTCGCCCGCCTCGTCGAGGCGCAGGGCCCCGTAGAGCCGGATGGTTTCGAGCATCGTGTAGCGCGATCCGTCGGGCACCACCAGGGACTTGTCGGCCAGCTCGCACAGCGCGGTCCACACCGCGTCGGCTGACAAGTCGGATCCGGCGCAGACTGCCTGCACCGCCTCCAGCGTCGCGCCGCCACGGAACACCGACAGCCGAGCCCAGAGCACGCGCGCCTGGGATGTGCACAGGTCGTAGCTGTAGTCGAGGCTCGCCCGCAGCGAGCGGTGCCGCGCCGGAGTCGAACGCGAGACCCGGGTGGCCGGCGCCAGCGGGTCGCCGCCGTGGGTCAGCATCGACTCCACGGACAGCCATCGGCTCCCCGCCGCAGCCAGCTCGATGGCGAGGGGGAGCCCGTCGAGCTGCCGGCACAGCTCCACGACCGATTGCTCGTCGTACCGACCGGCGGCGATGTCGGGATTCAGCGCCCCCGCCCGCTCCAGGAAGAGCGCGACACTTGCATAGCTCTGCGCCTTCCCGGGTGACAAACCCACCTCTGGGCCGGGCAGCGCCAGCGGCGGAACCCGGAAGAGCGCCTCACCCTCGACGCGCAGCGCCTCGCGGCTGGTCGCCAGCACCCGGAGCGAGGGACAGCCGTGCAACAGGGCGAAGGCTACGTCCGCCGCGGCGTCGACAAGATGCTCACAGTTGTCCAGCACGAGGAGCATCTGCCGCTCGTCGATCGCCGCGACGAGGTCCCCGAGGTCGTTGCCGGCGGACAGGCTGATCCCTATGCGCGCCGCCACGGTGGCAGCGATCAGATCGGGCTGGGAGAGGTCGGCCAGCGGGATCGTCCAGACACCGTCGGCGAACGCGCCGCGGACCTGGCGGGCGATGTGATACCCCAGGCGAGTCTTTCCCACGCCGCCGGGACCGGTCAGTGTCACCAGCCGGGAGTGTGCGAGCAGCCTCTTGACCTCCGCAGTCTCGGTCTGCCGACCGACCAGGCTGGTGACCTCTGCGGGCAGTGCCTCCCGAAGTCGCGCGTCCCTGCGCACCATCCCTCGCGCACCATCCCGTTCGGTCGTGGTCCCTGGTGACCGCATCAAGCCCGCTCGGCCGCCCGAAGAGCTCTCGTGGCGCCGATGTGAGGAACCTAACATACGTAGCCGCGTACGCCGTTCTACTGATGCGTGGCCCAGCCCGGTCGGCGGAGGCTTGGGTGACACAGCACACAACGACGTGGAGGTCATCCAGATGGAGTGTCGCGCTCACAACGCCGTAGCACGCCGCGGTTCGCATCGGCCGGGACGAAGCGATAGCCGAGGCCCGATCCCGGACCGCCGTCCCGGCCGGCGAGGGGGCGTTCACGCTGCACGAAATCAGGCCCTACCGTCGGCACCAGCGGTGGACGAGCCCATGGTCCGCGCGGCCGAGCTCGTCACTCGCGTCGCCGCCCTGATCCCCCTGCCGAGCGATTCCCTAACCGTCGACGACGCCGCCTGGTCGGCCTTCGAGGCGCTCCTGGCCGAGGCTGCGACGTTGCTGGCCGGTGCGCTCGGCCACGACGGCCGCGCCGTGCTGCCTGCGCTGACGGCTTCACCGCTCGGCGCCAATCCCCTGTGCGTGCTGCTGATGGAACGCTGCAGCCACACCTTCTAAAGTAATGCTGCTATTATGTTATATAAATCGATAACATGAGTGCACCTTCAGTGTGCCTCACCAAGTGCACAGGAGGAGCTTCGTGACGGAGCCACAGTCCGGGGCGACAACACTGGACGCCCTCGTCATCGGTGCCGGCATTTCCGGCATCTACCAGCTCTACGCGCTTCGCGAACTCGGACTCGACGTACAGACGCTCGAGGCCGGCTCCGGAGTGGGCGGAGTCTGGTACTGGAACCGCTACCCCGGCGCCCGCTTCGACGCCGAGAGCTACACCTACGCCTACTTCTTCTCCAAAGAGCTCATCGACGAGTGGGACTGGAGCGAGGAGTACGCCGCCCAGCCCGAGATCGAGCGCTATCTCAACTACGCGGTCGACAGGTTCGGACTGCGTGAGCGGATCAACCTCGAGCAACGGGTGTCCTCGGCCGTCTGGGACGCCTCGAGCCGGCGCTGGACCGTGACCACCGAGAGCGGCCGGGTCTGGCGGCCGCGGTACCTCGTCACCGCGCTGGGGATCCTCTCGGCGCCGGCCTTCCCGAAGGTTCCCGGTCTCGAGGACTTCCGCGGCGAGTGGGCACACACCGGCCTGTGGCCGGCCGACGGCGTCGACTTCACCGGCAAGAAGGTCGCCGTGATCGGCACCGGATCCAGTGGCGTCCAGATCATTCCGATCGTCGCCAAGGACGCCGACAGCCTGGTCGTCTTCCAGCGCCGCCCCAACTGGTGCACACCGATCAACAACTTCGACATCACATCCGAGCGGATGGACGACATCCGCAACCGGATCGACGAGATCTTCGAGGCCACCCAGCTCTCCCCCTCCGGCTCGCCGCACAGTCCGATGACGGAGTCCTCTCTCGACCTCGACCCCGAGGAGCGACGCAGGCACTTCGAGAAGCTCTACGACTCCCCCGGCCTGGTGATGGCCTTGGGCAACTTCCGCGACGTCGCCCTCGACAAGCGCGCCAACGACAACTGCACCGCCTACATCGCCGAGCGGATCCGCGCCCGGGTCGACGACCCCGCTGTCGCCGAGCGGCTCATCCCGACCGACCACGGCTTCGGACAGAAGCGGCCGCCGCTGGAGAACGGCTACTACGAGGTCTTCAACGAGCCGCACGTCACACTGGTCTCCACCCTGGAGGAGTCCATGGTCCGGTTCACCGAGACCGGCATCGAGACGAGCGCAGGTCACTACGACGTCGACGTGATCGTCTTCGCCACCGGTTTCGATGCCGTCGTCGGCTCGTACAACAAGATCGACATCCGTGGCGAGAACGGACTCAGCTTGAAGGAGCACTGGGAAGCGGGTCCGCGCACCTGGTTCGGCATGCAGACGGCAGGCTTCCCCAACCTCTTCATGATCGGCGGAGCCCAGAGCGTGACGGGGACCATTCCGCGCATCACGGATTTCCAGGCCGATTGGGTCGCCTCGGCCGTCGAGTACGCCCGCGACCACGGGTACACCACGATCGCTACCACCGAGGCGGCCGAGGACGAGTGGATCGACCACGTCAACGGCGGCATCGTCGGGACCCTGCAGGAGAAGGCCGAGTCCTGGGCCTTCGGCTCCAACGTCCCCGGTCGCAAGCGCGCCTACCTGCTCTATGCCGGTGGCCTGCCGCAGTATCGCGAGCGGGTCCGCGCCGCCACCGATGACGACTTCCGGGGTCTGACGTTCTCGTCCTGACCCTCGACAAGTACTGCGCCCGACGCCGTTGACGTCTTCCAATGATGTCCACTATGTTGTTTAAACAACATTAGGCGCCGGGCGCAGTGCGTTCGACGACAAGAGAGGCAGCGATGAGCACCAGAGCAGCAATCCTGTGGGGCACGGGCGAGAAGTGGAGCGTCGAAGACGTGGAGCTCGCCGATCCCGGCCCGGGCCAGGTGCGGGTCAAGATCCGCGCGACCGGCCTGTGCCATTCCGATGACCACGCCGTCACCGGTGACATGCCGACCCCGCTGCCCCTCGTCGGTGGCCACGAGGGTGCGGGCGTCGTCGAGGCGGTGGGGCAGGGTGTCACGCGCGTGGCGCCCGGCGACCACGTCATCCTCATCTTCCAGCCGCCGTGCGGCTACTGCCGCAACTGCGCGCGCGGACGTTCCAACCTGTGCCTCAACGCCTCGCTGCAGGAGTACGGCGCCACCAAGTCGTTCCGAGCCCGGGGCCAGGAGGTCGCCGCTACCGGCGACCTGGGGACCTTCGCCGACGCCACGGTCGTCTCGGAACGCTGCGTGGTGAAGATGGACAAGGACATCCCGTTCAACGTCGCCGCCCTGCTCGGCTGCGCGGTCACCACCGGCTGGGGCGCAGCGGTCTACCTCGCCGAGGTGGAGCCGGGTGACAACGTCGTCGTCATCGGCAGCGGCGGCGTCGGTATCAACTCGGTCCAGGGCGCCAAGAACGCAGGCGCGAACTTGATCATCGCTGTCGACACCGTGGAGATAAAGCGGCAGAAGGCGCTCGAGTTCGGCGCTACCCATGCCGTCGGCTCGATCGAGGAGGCGCAGGCGCTGCTCACCGACCTCGCGCCCGGACGAGGCGCGGACGCGGCGATCCTGTCGGTCGGTGTGGGCGACGGCAGCAAGCTGGGCGAGATCGTCGACCTCACCGGGCCCGCCGGCATCACGGTGATCACATCCGTCTCGCCGATCGCCTCCGCCAGTGTCAACATGAACCTTGCCATGTTCACGCTGACCCAGAAGACGCTGCGCGGCAATGTGTATGGCGGCGTGCAGGTGCACCGCGACATCCCGCTCCTGCTCGACCTCTACCGCCAGGGGAAGCTCAAGCTCGACGAGCTCATCACCCAGACGTACACCCTCGACCAGATCAACGAGGGCTATGCGGACATGCACGCGGGCAAGAACCTGCGTGGCGTCATCGAGTTCTCCGCCTGACCGCCAGAACCTTCAGCTACAGACTGGGGCCGCACCCTCACGGGGTGCGGCCCCTGTCGCCGTACGTGTGAGGTCAGACCAGGGCGGTCTTCAGATCGGCCGTGAGTCGTTGCAGGTAGGCACCCATGCGCTTGGGCATCCCGAGCAGCACCACGCCGACCAGCGCGCCACCGCGCCGATAGCCGACGGCCGCCTCACCACCCAGCTCGCCCTCCAGCACCTCGACCTCGTCGCCGAGACCGGGCTGGCCGAGCGCGCGCAGGCTCACTGCGCCCTGGTCGGACCAGAACGTGGGGATCGTGCCGAACGGCTCGGTCCACGGCGTGTCCGCCAGATCAGCGAGCAGCACCCTGGCGGCGTACATGCTCGTGTCCACCGCCACCTGCCAGTGCTCGATCCGGCGCGGCTCGGCGTCGTACAGTGCGTTCGGGAAGCGGCCGACGTCGCCCACGGCGACGACGCCCGACAGTCCGCCCGGGTGAAGCATCTGATCGCAGACGACGCCGTTGGTCAGATCGAGTCCGTTGCCCTCGAGCCAGCCGGTGTTCGGCTCCGAGCCGATCGCCTCCACGACCACGTCCGCGCGGAGCCGGATGCCGTCGGTGAGTTCCACGGCCCCAGGCTCGATCGCCGCCACGCCGGTGCCGAGGTGGAACGTCACGCCCGCCGCCGCATGCCGACGGTGCAGCTCGGCGCCGACCATGGCACCGAGCGGAACCTGCATCGGCACGTCGTCGACAGCGACCATCGCCACCTCGCAGCCACGGGCGATCGCCGTCGCGGCCACTTCGCAGGCGATGAAGCCGGCGCCGATCACGACCACCCGCGAGCCGGGCCGCAGCCTGTCGCCGAGGGCGATCGCGTCGTCGAGCGTGCGCAGCGCCGTGGCCGGGCCACCCACCTCCGGCGGCAGCCTGCGGGCCCGGACCCCCGTCGCCGCGACCAGTCCGTCGTAGCTCAGCTCCGTGCCGTCATCGAGCACGACGACCCGGCGGCTGAGATCCGACGAGACGACGGCACGGCCCAGCAGCCAGTCGATCGGGTGCTCGCTGTCACGCCGACGCAGTTCGACACTGGCGTGATCGCCGCCGTCGGCGAGCAGCTTCTTCGACAGCGGCGGCCTGGTGTAGGGGTAGTGCACCTCGTCGCCGACGATCGTGATCTTCCCCGTCCAGCCGTGCCGGCGCAGACCCTCTGCCGTGCGCAGTCCGGCCAAGCCGGCACCGGCGACGACGATGGTGCGCTCGTCGGGATCGAGTGCCTCCAGGTGACCCATTTGACGTACTCCTCGCGGTTCGTGGTGAAAGGTCGGTGCGACGTCAGACGACGCCGTCGGCGTGCAGTTTTTCGATGGCGCCGGGCTCGAGTCCGAACTCGGCCAGCAGCGCGTCGGTGTGCTCCCCCAGGGCGGGTACGTCGCCCATCACCGGCGTCAGGCCGGCGATGTCGATCGGCGGTGCGAGGGCGGGCGCGGGGCCGCCGGGCGTCTGCACCTCGTGCCAGCGCCCGCGCTCGCGCAGGACGGGGTGGTCGAGGAAATCGGCCACCTGGTTGATCCGCGCGTTGGCGATCCGCAGCCTGTCGAGCAGCGCGACCACCTCGTCGCTCGTACGCCGGGCAAAGGCCGCTGTCACGAAGACATCCAGCTCTGCCCGGTTCGCGACCCGATTCGCGCCGGAGCTGAACCGCTCGTCGTCGACGATCGCCGCATCCTCGAGGAAGTTGGTGCAGAAGGCCTTCCACTCGACGTCGTTCTGGATCGAGAACAGCACCTCGGTCCCGTCGGCGGCCGGGTAGGCCCCGTACGGCGCGATCGTGGCGTGATGGGTGCCGAGCCGACGCGGCTCGACCCCGGTGAACGCGGTGTAATACGCTGGCTGGCTCATCCACTCCGCGAGCGCGTCGAACAGGGAGACCTCGACGGGGCGTGCCACGCCGGTGGTGGCACGGCCGAGCAGCGCGGCCAGGACTCCGCTGAAGGCATACATGCCGGCGGCGATGTCGGCCACGGAGATGCCGACCCGGGCACCGGTCTCGGGACCGCCGGTGATCGAGACCAGGCCGGTCTGGCACTGGATCAGCAGGTCATAGGCTTTGCGCTGTGCCCACGAGCCGGTGCTCCCGTAGCCGTTCACCGCGCAGTCGACCAGCCGCGGGTTGAGCTCGGCGAGGGCCTCCACTCCGAACCCGAGCCGGCCGACGGCGCCGGGCCCGAGGTTGTGCACGAAGACGTCGGCCTTCTCCAGGAGCTTGCCCAGCACGGCGCGTCCGCTGTCCGACTTCACATCGAGGGTCAGCGACTCCTTGCCCCGGTTGAGCCAGACGAAGTAGCTCGAGAGCCCGTGCACGGCAGTGTCGTAGCCGCGGGCGAAGTCGCCTGAACCGGGGCGCTCGATCTTGATCACGCGGGCCCCGAGATCGGCCAGCTGGCGGGTGGCAAAGGGAGCCGCCACGGCCTGCTCGAGACTGACGACGAGCAGGCCTTCCAACGGGCGCGGTGCGGCAGGGGATGGCATGGTCGGCAAGATGTTTCTCCTGACGGATCTCTGTAGCGGATTTGTAGTTCAAACCTCACTCAGCCGGTCGGTCAATCATGGACTTCCACGATTGCAACCTTGGTCATATAATGTAAGCATAGTAACCGAGCATTATTGGATCGGGCAGTGTAGCCCCGGGTCGAAGGCGGAACACCGATGGACACCTCCACTGACACCACCATCCCGCCGGCCCAGCCTCGCCTGGCTCCCGGCCTGCGCTGGGGCATCAAAGGCTCGTTCGTCGACTACGTGCGCCGGATGCCGGACGGCAAGGGCTCGGTTGGCGAGGGCGCGACACCCGTCGGCACCGGTGATCTCTTCTACGAGTACGACGCGGCAGCGAGCAGCGCCGGCGACGACGCGGGCAGGCAAGTGTGGGCCTTTCGCGGCGACGTCCGGTTCAGCGGCCACTTCGGCATGCTCTTCGTCCGGATCGCCCATCCCTGGGTGGAGGTCGACGGGTCGCGGGCCGTGCTGACCATCGAGGATCCCGAGGCGCGCGAGGGTGCGCCGCGGGTGCCGCTGGTGACGGCCCGGCTGGAGCGCATCGCCACCGACGACGGGTCCGTGGTCTGGGGTGCCGACGACGTGGCCCTGACCGCCGACGGCGTGACGCTCTTCAACGACGTCTACGCCGAGGGCGAGCCGTTCGACCCGCTGGTGGTCCAGCTGCCCGCGTGACGGGCGCTCACCGCTCCGGCAGGGCCGACGGAAGGGTCACGAAGGCATCCAGAACGCGAGCGAACCGTTGCTCCAGCAGCGGCTTGAGCACGTGATCGGTGAAAACGGCCTCGCGTCCCGCCGACATCGCGTTCAGCGCGAGGTCCGCGACCTGCTCCGGATCGAGCGCGGGACTCAACCCGTAGTCGGCGAACGCCTCGTCCTCGGGGTCCTGCCGGGAGCGGGTCATCCGCTCGGGCCGCACCTCCTCGGCACGGCTGATGTTCGTGCGCACGGCTGCCGGGTTGAGCAGAGTGACTCCTACCCGGGTCGAGGCGAGCTCCATGCGCAACGTCTCACTGAGCCCCACCACGCCGTACTTCGCAGTCGAGTAGAGCGTGCTGTGCCGACTGGGCAGGTAGCCGTTCATCGAGGCCGTGTTGAGGATGTGGCAGTCGCGTTTCGACTCGAGCATGCCGGGCAGGAACTCCTCGATGCCGTGGATCACTCCCCACAAGCAGACGCCCAGCACCCACTCCCAGTCCTCGTGCGTCGCGGTTGCCGCATGTCGCGGCGTGAAAACGCCGGCGTTGTTGCACAAGACCTGCACTCCGTCCGGCGCCCAGGCGGCGACCTGCTCACCGAGCGCCGCGACGTCCGCCCGTGACGAGACGTCGCATGCCACCGCGAGCGCGGGCGCGCCCTGTGCGGTGAGCTCGTCCACGACGGCGGCGGCGTCCTCGGCGCGGATGTCGACCACCACGACCCGGCTGCCCGCCAGCGCCAACCGCAGCGCCAGCGCCCGGCCGATGCCGTGCGCTGCTCCCGTGACCACGGCCGTCGTGCCGGCGAAGGTGCGCAGCGTCACCGCTCCACTCCCAGCGCCCGGGCCAGGACGGCGATTTCCTCGGCCAGGTAGCGGCGGGAGATACCGGCCGAAGGCTCGGCGGTGAAGGCCGCGTGGAACGCGCCGGGGAAGCGGTGCGCCTCGACCGCCACTCCCGCCTCGGCCAGCATCGCCCCGTAGGCGAGACCCTCGTCGCACAGCGGGTCCAGTTCCATCACCGCAACGTACGCAGGCGGCAGACCGCGCAGGTCGTCGATGCTCGCGCGTCCGGGGGCTGCCTCCGCCGGCACATCAGCCGATCCCGGGGCGAGGTCGCCCAGGTAGTGAGCCCAGCTGACCTCACCCACGGGACGGCTCCAGATCGGGGTGTCGTCGTAGCGCAGCATGCTCGCCGTGGCCAGTCGGTCGTCGGTGATGGGCACCGAAAGGAACTGGAAGCACGGCGCGAGTTCGCCGCGCACCCGGATCGCCAGGCCGGCTGCCAAGGCACCGCCGGCGCTGACACCGTGGAGGGCGATCCGCCCCGGATCGACACCGAGGTCGGTGGCAGCGGCGATCAGCCAGCGCAGCGCCGTCTCGCAGTCGTCGAGCGGTGCCGGGTAGGGGTGCTCGGGCGCCCGGCGGTAGTCGACCGAGACGACGACCGCCCCCAGCTCGCGGCTCAGCTCCACGTTGCGGGCGTGGCCGGCATCGGACGAGCCGCTCACGAATCCGCCACCGTGCAGGTGCAGGACCGCGGGCCGGGGCTCGGGTCGTGCCGGTGGCCGGTAGAGCCGCACCGATACAGTCCGGCCGTCGGGGCCGATTTCCCGGTCGGCGATCTCGATCTCCCCCGGTTCGACCTCGCGGGCGCGGGCCGCTGCCCCGGCATCCGAAGCTGCGCGGAAGCGCTGGTAGTCCACGAAGTCGACCACGGGCAACGCGTCGAGCACATGCTCCAGCTCGGGGTCGAGGAGCTCACGCCAGCCGCTCATGCGTCCGTCCCGCGGCGCAGCCCGTAGGTGCCGAGCGGTCGGCCGAGCTTGAGTAGCAGCCATTGCAACGTGATGCTCCCGTCGAACTGCGTGACGATCCGCCCCGAGGGGTGCTTGAAGTAGTTGCTCGACCGGGCCCAGGCCGTGCGCCGCAGGCGACGCTGCAGCCAGGCGTTGTATGCCGTACAGGCCAGCTCGTGGGTGTCGATCGCGCTGAAACCGCGTCGCTGCATCCGGCGCAGGTCGGCGACGACCCACGCCGCCTGCTGCTCGGACTTCCAATAGATGCTGACGGCGCCGGAACCGCTGGTGTTGGGGCCGAAGAGCATGTAGAAGTTCGGGTAGCCGGGGACCGTCACCCCCACGTGCGCGAACGCGCCGTCCGCCCAGGTGTCGCGCAGTCGGCGTCCCCGTCGTCCGATCACGTCGTAGCCGGCGAGAAGCTCTGCGGCGGTGAACCCGGTCGCCGTGACGATCACGTCCACCTCGTGATGCTCTCCGTCGACATCGACCAAACCGGTCGGCGTCGCCGAAGCCACCGGCCGCGGGACCAGGCGGACGTTGTCGCGCTTGAGCGCCGGATAGAAGTCGTCGGAGAACACCACTCGCTTGCCCTCGAAAGGGTAAGTGGGCGTGACTGCCTCACGTAGGTCGGGACGGTCGGCGAAGGTGGCGCCGATGTAGTCGCGCGCCATCTGATCCATCGCCCGGTTGCGCCTACTGCCCGCGACATAGCTCGGCCGGCCGCTGAGGTTGCGCCACTCCTTACGGATGATCTGGACGCTGCGGTCCAGCCGCCGGTGCCACGCGCGGGAAGTACGGCGCAATTCGCCTGCGTCGTAGGTGCGCTCGCCCTTGGGCAGCACCCATCCGGGTTCCCTCTGGAAGACGTTGACCGAGCGGGCGACCGGCGCAATCGCCGGAACGACCTGTGCCGAGGACGACCCGACCCCGACCACCGCCACCCGCGCATCGGCCAAGTCGACGTCGTGGCGCCACTGCTGGGTGTGCATGACGGCGCCACCGAAGGTGTCGAGGCCCGGCCACGCGGCGAGGTTCGGGTTGCTGAGCAGCCCGACGGCGCTGACGAGGACTTCGGCCTGGTAGATCTCACCCGCCGCCGTCGTGACGCTCCAGCGATGTTCGTCCTCGTCCCATCGGGCCTCGGTGACCCGCGTCCCGAAGACGAAGTGCCGCTCGAGGTCGGCCTCCTCGGCCACCTGCTCGAGATAATCCAGCACCTCATGCCGGCGCGCGTGGGTGCGTCGCCACGGGTGGGTGCGGAAGCCGAATTGGAAGATCAGCGACGCGATGTCGACCGCCGCACCGGGATAGGTGTTGATCCGCCAGGTCCCGCCGAGACCGTCGGTCTCGTCGAGGATGCGGAAGTCGTCGATTCCGGCTCGCTTCAGCCGGACTCCCATGGCGATTCCGCTGATTCCGGCGCCGATCACGAGGACACGCACGAACTCCTCCAATCGAGACCCTCCCCAACGATCCGCGGGAGGGGCTAAGGTGGCAAACATAACAAGAAAACATTAGTGGAAGGTTAGCAACAAGATATGGGACGTGTCAGCGGAAAAGTTGTCTTCATTACCGGGGCCGCACGCGGTCAGGGCCGTAGCCATGCGGTCCGGCTCGCCGAGGAGGGTGCCGACATCATCGCCGTCGACCTGTGCGACGACGTACCGGAGATGGCCTATCCGGGCGGGACGCGCGAGGAGCTGGACGAGACGGTGCGCCTGGTCGAGCGGACGGGTCGCCGGATAGTCGCACAGCAGGCAGACGTGCGTGACTTCGCCCAGTTGCAGCAGGCGGTCGATGCAGGTGTCGCCGAATTGGGCCGGCTCGACGTCGTCGTGGCGAACGCCGGTGTCCTGACCGCCATCGGGCCTTTCGACCAGATGAGCGAGGCCGCCTTCACCGATCTCGTCGACATCAACCTCACCGGAGTGTGGCGCACCGTCAAGGCGGCCATGCCGCACCTGCGCGCCGGCGGACCGGGCGGCTCGATCATCCTGACCAGCTCGAGCGCCGGCATCCGGGCGTCGCGCAGCACCGCCCACTACGTCGCGAGCAAGTTCGGCGTCGTCGGTCTCATGCGAGCGATGGCACTCGAGCTCGGCCCCGAGATGATCCGGGTCAACAGCGTGAACCCGGCGCAGGTCGACACCCCGATGATCCAGAACGACTTCATGTACCGGCGCGCCTGTCCCGACGTGGAAAGCCCCGGTCGTGAGGAACTCGCCGCGGCGTCGCTCTCGCGGATGGCGATGCCGATCCCGTGGGTCGACTCGGCCGAGGTCTCGCACGCGGTCGTCTTCCTCGCCTCCGATGAGTCGCGCTACGTGACCGGCCTGGCGATGACGGTCGACGGCGGGATCAGCATCTCCT
>NZ_WXYH01000219.1:0-1482 GCF_009872365.1 Rhodococcus sp. T7 | reverse complement strand
GGAGCGGCCCGCCTTGATCGACGGCGCCTCGGGTGCGGTCACCACCTACCAGGCCCTGGTGGCGCAGATCGGCGGGGTCGCCGGGGCGCTGGCGGCCCGCGGTCTCGCGGTCGGTGAGGTGGTGGCCCTGCACTCACCGAACGTGCCCGCGTTCGCCGCGGTGTTTCACGGCATCCTGCGCGCCGGCGGCGTCGCCACCACCGTCAACGCCCTCTACACCGCCGAGGACATCGCCAAACAGCTCACCGACTCGCACGCGAAGTTCCTGTTCACCGTCTCCCCACTGCTGCCGCAGGCCCGGGCCGCCGCCGCGAAGGTCGGGATCCCGGACGAGAACGTCATCGTCCTCGACGGCGCCGACGGCCACCCCTCACTGCGGGATCTGCTCACCGAGGCCCACCCCGCCCCGGAGGTGTCGTTCGACCCGGCCACCCACCTCGCCGTACTCCCGTATTCGTCGGGGACCACCGGCCGCCCCAAGGGCGTGATGCTCACCCACCGCAACCTCGTCGCCAACGTCTGTCAGATCAACCCGCGGATGGGCGTCGGCGCCGACGACAAACTCCTCGCCGTGCTGCCGTTCTTCCACATCTACGGGATGACGGTGCTGCTCAACGCCGCCCTCTACAACCGGGCCGCGCTGGTGACGATGCCGAAGTTCGACCTCGTCGAATTCCTGCGCATCGTCTCCGGACAGCAGTGCACGTATGTGTTCATCGCGCCGCCGGTCGCGGTCGCGTTGGCCAAGCATCCGTTGGTCGACGACTACGACCTGTCGAGTGTGCATTCGGTTTTCTCCGGTGCCGCCCCGCTGGATCAGGAACTGGGCAAGGCCGTCGCGACTCGGCTCGGGTGCCGGGTCCGGCAGGGGTACGGGATGTCGGAGATGAGCCCGGTCTCGCACGCGATCCCGTTCGACCGCGACGACATCGCCCTGGACTCGGTCGGCCCGACGATTGCGAACATGGAATGCAAACTCGTCGACCCCGCCACCGGGCAGGAGGTCGAGTACCCCAGCGAGGGGGTCAGCGCGCCGGGGGAGTTGTGGTGTGCGGGTCCGAACATCATGGCCGGATACCTGGGCAACGAGCAGGCCACCGCGGAAACCCTGGACGCGGACGGGTTCCTGCACACCGGGGACATCGCGACCGTCGACGCCGACGGGGTGGTGACGATCGTGGACCGGATGAAGGAGTTGATCAAGTACAAGGGGTATCAGGTGCCGCCCGCCGAACTGGAGGCGCTACTGCTCACGCACCCGCAGATCGCCGACGCCGCCGTCATCGGTGTCCTCGACGACGAGGGTGAGGAGGTCCCGAAGGCGTTCGTCGTCGCACAGCCCGGCGCCGAGGGGCTGGACGAGGCCGCGGTGATCGCGTTCGTCGCCGAACGGGTGTCCCCGCACAAGAAGGTCCGCAAGGTCGAGTTCATCGACCTCGTCCCCAAGTCCGCCGCAGGCAAAATCCTCCGCAAGGACCTCCG
>NZ_WXYH01000022.1:0-131793 GCF_009872365.1 Rhodococcus sp. T7 | reverse complement strand
CTGGCGTTGCAGGCCATCTACGCGGATGTCCGCGAGGGCACCGCGGGTGTCCCCCGCGGCGAATCTGCCCTGCGCGCTGTTGAAGAGGTCGGCCGCCGAGGCTGACGCCGTCGCGGTGGTCGAGACCGCCAGCGCCAGGCAGAAGGCGGTGGTCATGACTGCGGCGAGCAGCGCCCTGACCGCCGAAGAGATGGATCGAGCACGGAAGTGCGTCACGCTGAGACCTTTCCGTCGGATTTTCACGAAATACCTATGCGATGGTCCGTGGAGCGTCGGCGCCAGTGTAGTGACACTCGTGGGGCTGGTGGGGCAATCGTTACTTACCGTTATCTCCTGCCGATAGAGGACAGAAGATGTCCTCTATCGATGGCATCCTGAGGTGCATGCGGGAAACTTCGGCACGACTCCTCCGGCTGCTCTCCCTGCTCCAGACCCGAAAAGACTGGTCCGGGGCAGAACTCGCCGACCGGCTCGGCATCACCGCGCGCACCGTCCGGCGAGACGTGGAGAAACTCCGCGACCTCGGCTATCCGGTCGACGCGACGGTCGGGGTCGGCGGTGGGTACCAACTCGGCGCCGGCGCGGAAATGCCGCCCCTGCTACTCGACGACGAAGAAGTGCTGGCCGTCGCGCTCGGCCTCCAATCCGGCGCGACCGGATCCGTGGTCGGCATCGGAGAGGCGTCGATGCGGGCACTCACCAAACTCCGGCAGGTAATGCCGTCCCGCCTGCGGCACCGCCTCGAGGCACTGCAGGTCGACGTCGTCCACCGCGAGCCCGCGAAGAGCGCCGTCGACGCCCGGGTCCTCTCTGCCGTCGCATCGGTGTGCCACAACCACGAACGACTCCGGTTCGACTACCGCGCCCACGACGGCACCGAGAGCCGCCGCGAAGTGGAGCCGTACCGGCTCGTGCGCTCCGGACTGCGCTGGTACCTCGTCGCCTGGGACCTCGCCCGCGCCGACTGGCGGTCGTTCCGGGTGGACCGACTGACGCCCAAGATCCCGACGGGACCGCGGTTCGCACCCCGCGAACTGCCGCCCGGCGGCGCCGCCGAGTTCGTCGCACGCGGAATCAACCGGGCAGTCACCCGGATCCGCGCACGAGTGCTGCTGCACGCGTCGATCGACGACATGGCGGTCCTGGTGCACGAAGACTGGGGAACTCTCGAAGAAATGCCCGACGGACAGTGTGCGGTGGCGCTCGGCGGCGACTCCGTGCCGTCGATAGCCAACTGGCTCAGCGCATTCGGCGTCGACTTCACCGTCCTCGACCCCCCTGAGCTGCGCGAAGAGTGCCGACGGGTGGGTGAGCGTCACCGCCTCTTCGCCGACCGCTACGGTAACGCCTGACCGAGACGCCGTTCAGCCGTCACCGCGGACCGAAAATCCCGTGGAACCGAACGGCCCTGCGCGGCGTCCAACCAGGTGACGACAACGAAAGGTCGGGGTAGTCGGGGATGCAGCACACGATTGTCGAGGAGGGGCGCGCGCGGGCGCCCGCGGCGGCGGGACCAATCGGGAAGGTGCTCGTCGGGGGCCATCTGGCACTCGGGGGCGCCACCGTCGTGATCATGGCGTTCTCGTTGGCGTTCGTGTGCACCCTGGACAACGGAACGCAGCCGTGGACGTGGCCGGGAAGGTATTCGGCGGCCTGGTTCGTCGCCGCCGCCATCGTCTCCACCACGCTGTGGGCGCTCTTCGTGACGGGAACGGTGATCTTCTCGTCGAGACCCCGGCGGGCACTCGGAACGGCCACGTTCTTCGTCGCGGCGGCCCTCGGAGCCGCTGCGGTGATCGGGTTGTTCGGGCCGTCGGAGAGTTCGGCGCTGCAACTCTGGCTGGTCTGCGCCATGAATCTCGGGTACCAGGCCGCGCACCTCAGATCGGCGTAGCAGCGCGACAGTGTGTGAAGACGAGACAAGGCCCCACTCCGTGACGAGTGGGGCCTTGCTCGAACGTCATGTCCCGGCGAACCGGGAAGTCATGGCCGTTCTCAGATCAGGGTGACGCCGGTGGCCTGCGGGCCCTTGTTGCCCTGGCCGATCTCGAACGAAACACGCTGATTCTCCTCGAGCGTGCGGAAGCCGCCGCTCTGGATCTCCGAGTAATGGACGAACACGTCAGCGCTGCCGTCCTCGGGGGCGATGAAGCCGAACCCCTTCTCGGAGTTGAACCACTTCACGATGCCCTCTGCCATGTAAATCTCCTCTAACACAGTAACTTCTTCAGGTAACCGGCTCGGTTACCAGGGTCATTGACACGACCGTCTACGACAATTCCTGTGGAGGACGTCCAAACGCTCGCAACCATCGATTTGCGAGCGTGGGAAACACAAACACAAAACTTACGACCTCCAATAGTGAACCACACATCTGGTCGGTTGTCTCCCCCGGGCCCGTGAGTACTTGTTAACGGCCGGCGGTTGAGAAGTACTCACGGGTGGGTGGCGGCGAGACGCACGAACGCCGCGGCGTCGAGGGTCTCCCCGCGGGCGGACGGTGGGATGCCGGCCTCGAGCAGTCGTCGCTCGGCCTCGGCGGGCGATCCCGCCCATCCGCCGAGCGCGGCTCGTAAAGTCTTGCGGCGCTGAGCGAAAGCCGCATCGATGACGGCGAACACGCGGCGCCGGTGCTCGTCGTCGACGGGCCACGGCGGTTCGGCGTAGCGGTCGACGCGGACGAGACCCGACTCGACCTTCGGGACGGGCCAAAACACCGCCCGGCCGACGGCACCGGCGCGGCGGACGGCGCCGAAGAAATTGGCCTTCACACTCGGCACGCCGTAGATCTTGCTGCCAGGGGACGCCGCCAGGCGGTCGGCGACCTCGGCCTGCACCATCACCAGCGCGGTTCGCAGGCTGGGCAGTTCGGAGAACAGGTGCAGCAGCACGGGCACCGCCACGTTGTACGGCAGATTCGCGACGAGTGCCGTGGGTTCGCCGGGGATCTCGGACGGCGCGACGCGCATCGCGTCCGCGTCGACGACGGTCAGCCTGTCGGCGAGTTCCGGGGCACGGTCGGCGACCGTGACCGGGAGTCGGGCGGCGAGGTTGGGGTCGATCTCGACGGCGATCACCCTGTCGACGACGTCGAGCAGCGCCAGCGTCAGCGAACCGAGCCCGGGGCCGACCTCGAGGACCGTGTCGTCGCGTCCCACTCCGGCGGTCGCGACGATGCGCCGGACGGTGTTGGCGTCGTGCACGAAGTTCTGCCCCAACTGCTTGGTGGGGCGCACGCCGAATTCCTCGGCTAACGCACGCACTTCGGCGGGGCCGAGCAGTGCGGCCTGACCTCGAGCGGCGGGGGGAACTTCGGCGTCGGACACCAACCGAACTTTAACGCACGCCGAGCCTGCCCGAGCACGACGGCCACGCTCCCCAACCCTGCGTCCGCTGCGTCTGCGACGCGATGGCGATCTGCTCCTCGCGGGACGCGAGGTCGGCGCGCGGCGCGTACTTGAGGCCGCCCTGACGCTCCCACGTGTTCTGGTCGAACTGGACGCCGCCGAAGAATCCGTTGCCGGTGTTGATGGCCCAGTTGCCGGTGGCCTCGCACTGCGCGAGAGCATCCCAGACCGAACCGTTCTCGACGGGCGGCACCTCGGTGCCCGGCTTCGCGCCGACGCGGATCACCTTCGGCTGCGCAGGCGTCGTGACCGTCGCGGACACCTGGTTGCGTCCGACTTCCTCGCCGTTGACGGTGTTGACCGCGAACGTGACGTCCTGGACGCCGGGCACTCCTTGACTCTCGACCACGGTGCGGCTCTTGTTCATCGTCGGGTCCTCGACGCGCTGTTCCTCCGGAGCCAGCGGCAGCGTCTCGACCTTCGTCTCGGTGCGGTCACGGGTGACCGTGACGTCCATCCCCTCCGTCAGCGGAGTGTCCGCTGCCGGGACGACGGTGTCAGCCTGCTCGAGCGGCGCGCCGTGCGCGGCCAGGAAGTCCCCGACCGTCGGCGCGGCCATGCGGACGTCGGCGACCGGAAGCGCACCGTCGGCGAGCTTGACGACGAGCGGGTTGAGCACGTCGAGTGCGGCGCCGTCGAGCGGAAGTCGCTGCGAACGGGATGCGGACACGTGCACGTCCTCGCCGAGATCGAACTGCTTCAGCGCGTCCTCGACGGTGAGCGCGGTGGTCCACACCGTCTTCGGCTGCCCGTCCACCGTCAGCGACACCTCACGCGCGCGGCGCAGGACCACGGTGTCCCCGTCGGACAGGGTCGCGTCGCGTTCCGGCGCCACCACGTCGCGGTCGGTGACCGAGTACCCGGCGTCGGCCAGGGCGGCATCGACGCTCGTGGTCATGGTGCTCAGCGAGATCGTCTCGCCGTCCACGTCGAGGGTGACGTTCTTGTGCCGGACCACGGCCATCACTCCGCCGGCGATCAGCGTGGCGAGAAGCAGGGCCACCACGGTGTACAGCAGTGGCGAGCGAGCCGAGTTGATCTTCGCGAAGGGTGACATCGGGTTCCTTTACTTCAGATCGTCAGCGGAGTCCGAGCTTGCTGGTGCAGGCGGGCCAGGCTCCCCAGCCCTGCGCCGCCTGGACCTTCTCGGCGACGGAGATCTGCTGTTCGCGGGAAGCGAGGTCGGCGCGGGAGGCGTACTGGGTTCCGCCGAAGGCCTCCCAGGTGCTCTGGGTGAACTGCAGTCCGCCGAAGAATCCGTTGCCGGTGTTGATGGCCCAGTTGCCGGTGGCCTCGCAGTGCGCGATCGAATCCCAGGTGGAGGCGTTGGAGATGGCGAGTTCCTTCACGCCGACCTTGACGAGCGCGGGCGCCGGCTCGCGGAGCACCTGCGAGCTGAGTTCCTGGCGTCCGGCCTCGACACCGTTGACCGTCTTCACGGAAGCGGTGACGGTGCGCTCGCCGGGAACGCCGGGGTTTTCGACGACGGTCTTGCCCTTGTCGAGCGCGGGATCGTCGACGCGGTTCTCGGGCGGCGCGATCGGCAGCGTCTCGGTGCGGGTCTCGGTGCGGTCGCGGGTCACGTGGATCTCGGCGCCTTCGACGACGGGGGCGTCGGCCGGGGGCACGACGGTGTCGGCCTGCTCGAGCGGGGCGCCGTTGGCGGCGAGGAGTTCGCCCACGGTGGGGGCGGCGAGGCGGACGTCGGTGAGCGGGGCGCCGCCGTCGGCGACCTTGACGAGCTTGGCGTTGACGACCTCGAGCGAGGCGCCCTCGAGCGGCAGACGCTCGGAGCGGGACGCCGAGACGTGGACGTCGTCGGCGAGTTCGAACTGCTTCAGCGCGTCGTCGACGGTGAGCGCGGTGGTCCACACGGTCTTGGGCTGCCCGTCGACGGTGAGGTCGATCTCGCGGGCACGCCGCAACACCACCGTGTCGCCGTCGGAGATCGACGCGTCGGCCGCGGGAGCGACCGCGTCACGCTCGCCGACGGTGTATCCGGCGTCGTCGAGCGCGCCGCTGACATCGGAGGCCATCGTGCCGAGCGAGATGGTCTCGCCATCGATGTCGAGCGTGACGGTCTTGTGCCGTGCCACTGCCAACGCACCGCCCACGACGAGCGTCGCGAGCAGTGCCGCGACGACTACGTAGAGAAGGGGCGATTTGGCGTTGTTGATTCTGGCTAGAGGCGACACATGAATTCCCAAGGCTGGCGGACGTTTGATCACGGTACGGTAACGAATCGGCGATGGTCTGGCAACTTTGCCGCTACGACCTGCGTCCTAGATCACGAAAAGGTTGAGATCGGGGACGGTTTTCGCTTTACCGTCATCAATCGCTTCTGGTCCGGACCACCCTCGAAACGCAGTATCTTGCGACATGCACCAAGAAGCCCGGAAGCGACCGGGCATTACCGACAAGAAAGCTGGGGTTCCGTGCGCAGCAGATCCGATCGACTTCTGAGACTCGTCAGACGTCCGAGAGTGCCCGCGGTGATCGCCGCGCTGACGCTGCTCGTCACACTCGTCGCGCCCGGGATCGCGGGCGCGCAGCAGCCCGCTCCGGGCAACGACTACACCATCGCCACCGACATCACGTTCGCCCCGTTCGAGTTCCAGGACGAGAGCGGCAAGCTCGTCGGCATCGACATGGACCTCCTCGCCGCCATCGCCGAGGACCAGGGGTTCACCTACCGGGTCAACGCCGTCGGATTCGACGCCGCACTGCAGGCGGTCACCGGCGGCCAGGCCAACGGCATGATCGCCGGCATGTCGATCACCGACGCCCGCAAGGCGACGTTCGACTTCTCCGACCCGTACTTCGAATCGGGTGTGCAGATGGGCGTGCTCGAGTCCAACGACTCGATCACGTCGTACGAGGACCTGCGCGGCAAGTCCGTCGCAGTCAAAAACGGCACCGAGGGCGCCACGTACGCGGAGTCCATCAAGGACCAGTACGGGTTCACCACCAAGTACTTCGCCGACTCGTCGAGCATGTTCGACGAGGTCCGCACGGGTAACTCGGTGGCCGTGTTCGAGGACTACCCCGTCCTCGCCTACGGCATCAAGCAGGGCAACGGGTTCAAGACCGTCACCGACAAGGTCCCGGGCGCCAGCTACGGGTTCGCCGTCGCGAAGGGCCAGAACGCGCAGCTCCTCCAGGAGTTCAACACCGGTCTCGCCAACGTGAAGGCGAGCGGCAAGTACGACGAGATCCTCGACACCTACCTCAACGCCGACGCCTCCGACGACGACAACTCGATCCTCGGCCTGATCAAGAGCACCTACCCGCTGCTGCTCGAAGGTCTGTGGCTGACGATCGTCCTGACCGTGGTCTCGATCGCCATCGCGCTCGTGCTCGGCGCGATCTTCGGCCTGTTCCGGGTGTCGACCAACATCGTCCTGCGCGGCATCGGTACCACCTACGTGGACGTGTTCCGCGGAACTCCGCTGCTGGTGCAGGCCTTCTTCATCTACTTCGGCATCCCGGCGGCGCTGGACTTCCAGATGTCGGCGTTCACCGCGGGCATCATCACGCTGAGCCTCAACGCAGGCGCCTACATGGCCGAGATCGTGCGCGGCGGCATCCTGTCAGTGGACAAGGGCCAGATGGAAGCGTCCCGGAGCCTCGGCATCAGCTACCTGAAGTCGATGCAGAAGGTCGTGATGCCGCAGGCCGTGCGGACGATGATCCCGTCGTACATCAACCAGTTCGTGATCACGCTGAAGGACACGTCGATCCTGTCCGTGATCGGACTCGCCGAGCTCACTCAGACCGGGCGGATCATCATCGCCCGCAACTTCCAGTCCTTCAACATGTGGCTGATCATCGGCGTGATGTATTTCATCATCATCATGGCGTTGACGAAGCTGTCGAACCGGCTCGAAAAGAGGATCAACAAGTGACCGAGACACCGGTGACGGACAACAAGGCCGAGGCAGCCGACCCGAAGATCCGGGTGAAGGGCCTGAAGAAGTCGTTCGGCGACAACGAGGTACTCAAGGGCATCGACGTCGACATCGCGAGCGGCGAAGTGGTGTGCGTGATCGGGCCGTCCGGCTCCGGCAAGAGCACGTTCCTGCGCTGCCTCAACCGGCTCGAGGACATCACCGGCGGCAACGTCGTCGTCGACGGCTTCGACGTGAGCAATCCCAAGATTGACATCGACCGGGTGCGCCAGCACATCGGGATGGTGTTCCAGCACTTCAACCTGTTCCCGCACATGACGGCGATCGAGAACGTGATGCTCGCGCCCGTGCAGACCAAGCGGGCCTCCAAGGAGGAGGCGCGGGCGACGGCCGTGCGGTTGCTCGAGCAGGTCGGGCTGGCGGAGAAGGCGGACGCGAAGCCGGCGAATCTGTCCGGTGGGCAGAAGCAGCGCGTCGCGATCGCGCGGGCCCTGGCGATGAGCCCGGACATCATGCTGTTCGACGAGGCCACCAGCGCGCTGGACCCCGAGATGGTGGGCGAGGTTCTGCAGGTTCTGCGCGACCTCGCAAAGGGCGGCATGACGATGGTCGTGGTCACCCACGAGATGGGCTTCGCCCGCGAGGTATCCGACCGGGTGATCTTCATGGCCGACGGTTACGTGGTGGAGGAGGGAACTCCGGAGCAGATCTTCGGCGACCCGCAGCAGTCCCGCACCCAGGACTTCCTGAACAAGGTCCTCTGACACGTGAGCGGCGAAGCGTGCCGGGGCACACTTCGCCGCTCACCTGGGGGTCAGACGGTGGCGGGTTCCTTCGCGGCCCACGGCAGCTTGTCGCCGAGCAGTCCGTCGACACCGAAGCGACCCGATCCGACCACGGCGAGCAGCAGCGACGCGACGCCGAGCGCCAGGACCAGTTCGTAGCCGCCGTCGCTCGCGAAGATGCCCTTGTCGATGTGGGCGATGAAGAACGCGCCGACCATGTCGAAGAACAGCAGGATCCCGAAGACCGGGACTGCGGCGCCGACGATGAGCGCGAGGCCGCCGATGACCTCGAGCCAGGTCACGACGAACGCCGAGACGCCGGGGAGCGGCACTCCCATGGCCTCGAAGCCTGCGGTCTGGCCTGCGTGGCCGTTGGTGAACGCCTTCTGCCAGCCGTGGGCGAGGAAGATGACGCCGATACCCAGTCGGGCGACGAGAATTCCCAGGTTCCGAACTGCGGGGTTGTTCATGGATGCGCCTTTCATCGAGGTGTCCCCGCGCGACCGGGACGACCATTGGTTGAACAGGCAACGATCCTAAGTTCTCTAAGTTGAAACTTCAACTTAAGGTCTGCGGCCCTGTGCGCGCCCGACGAGTCCAGGGACTCCCTACCCACTCACGGGCCGGAGGCCGTACACACGCTCGGCGGTCGCGGTGGACGCCTTCGCCAGGTCGTCCGGGTCCTCGCCGCGGATTTCGGCGAGCGCGCGAACCGTGTACGGCAGGCAGTACGGCTCGTTGGGAGCGCCCCGGAACGGGTGCGGGGTGAGGAACGGCGCATCCGTCTCGACGATCAGCTGATCCGACGGCACCAGCGGCGCCGCCTCCCGCAGCGCCTTCGCGTTCTTGAAGCTGACGGTGCCGGAGAAGCTGAGGACGTAACCGGCGTCGATACATTCGCGCGCCATCTCGGCGTCCGAGGAGAAGCAGTGGAAGATCACCGTCTCCGGCGCCCCCTCCTCGCGGAGCACCTGCAGCAGCGCCTGGTCGGCCTCCCGGTTGTGGATCATCAGAGTCTTGCCGAGCCGCTTCGCGAGGTCGATGTGCCAGCGGAAGCCCTCGGTCTGCTCGGGGACGGTGGCGCAGCCGTCGAGTTTCCCCGGCCAGTAGAAGTCGAGTCCCGTCTCCCCCACCGCGACCACCCGGGGATCCCCGGCGAGGCGCTCGATCTCCGCCCTGGTCGCGCCGTCGAGCACGTTGGCCCGGGTCGGGTGGATGGCGACGGCCGCGTAGACGCGGGGATCCCAGTGGGCGGCGTCGACGGCGAACTGCGCGGCCGCCAGGTCGTCGGCCACCGTGACCACCCGCTCGACCCCGACCGCGGCCGCCCGGTCGACGATCGCCGTGACACTCGCGGCATCCGAGGCTCCACACGCGTCGAGGTGGGTGTGCGAGTCGACGAGCGGGAACAGCGGCGCGGGGGCTTCCGGGGCGGGACGGTCTTTGCTCATGCGGACATTGTCGACGCCGCCGCCGCACGTGTCACATGCGGTACTTTCACCCCGACGGGGAGGGAGCCGTGTCCATGACTTCGAGCTCGATGAACGGCCGCGTGATCGCGGTGACCGGCGGCGCGAGGGGAATCGGGAGGGAAATCGCCCGACAGCTGGCGGTCGCGGGCGCGCGGGTCGCGATCGGTGACATCGACGGCGCCGCGGCCCGGCGCACCGCGGACGAACTCGGCCGGGCGGGCGGGACCGTCGAGGGCCTCGAACTGGACGTCACCGACACCGGATCGTTCTCGGCGTTCCTCGCGGCCGTCGAGGACCATTGGGGACCGATCGACGTGCTCGTCAACAATGCGGGCGTCATGTGGGTCGGGAGCTTCGACGAGGAGCCCGAGTCCGCGACGAACCGGCAGCTCGCGGTGAACCTGCACGGAGTCATCCGGGGAGTGCGCCTGGCGGCCCCGGCGATGCGTGAGCGGGGCCGCGGCCAGATCGTCACGGTGGCGTCGGCGGCGTCGAAGGTCGCCCCGCCCGGCGAGTCGACGTACGCCGCCACCAAGCACGGCGTCCTCGGCTACCTGACCGGCGTCCGCGAGGAACTGCGCGGGTCGGGTGTGCAGATCTCGGTGATCATGCCCGGGGTCGTGGACACCGAACTCGCGGCCGGGACGGCGACCGGCGCGGCCAGGCTGCTGTCGCCCGCCGACGTCGCGAAGACGGTGGTCGCGGTGATCCGGCGTCCCCGGTTCGAAGTGACCATCCCCAGGTACATCGGCCCGCTGTTCCGGTTGGTCACCGTCTTTCCGCAGTTCGCCCGCGACTTCGCGGTCCGGCGGATGGTTCCCGACCAGGTGCGGTCCACGGACAAGTCGGCGCGCGCGGCGTACGAGTCGCGCACCGTCACCGGCGAGGACGGCGCCGGCCCGGGCTAGATCCCGAATCTGCGCGTCACGAAACGGCGGCGCGCAGATAGAGTGGTCGCACCATGAATGCTGCTGATTCCACCGCCTCGCGGCCACCTTTCTATCTGACGACGGCGATCGCGTACCCGAACGGCGTCCCGCACATCGGCCACGCCTACGAGTACATCTCCTCCGACGCCCTGGCACGGTTCAAGCGTCTGGACGGGTTCGACGTCTACTTCCTGACGGGAACCGACGAGCACGGTCTGAAGATGCAGCAGACCGCGGCCAAGGAAGGCATCGACGTCCGCGAACTCGCCGCGCGGAACTCGGATGTGTTCGAGGCCATGGACAAGACGCTGAACATCTCCTTCGACCGGTTCATCCGCACCACGGACGCCGACCACGAAGAGGCCAGCAAGGCGATCTGGCAGAAGATGCTCGACAACGGCGACATCTACCTCGACACGTACTCGGGCTGGTACTCGGTCCGCGACGAGGCGTTCTACACCGAGGCCGAGACCACGCTGCAGGAGGACGGTTCGCGCCTGTCCACCGAGACGGGCACCCCGGTCGAGTGGACGGAGGAGTCCACGTACTTCTTCAAGCTGTCCGAGTACCAGGACAAGCTGCTGGCCCTCTACGACGAGAATCCCGATTTCATCGCGCCCGCGACGCGGCGCAACGAGATCGTCAGCTTCGTCAAGGGCGGTCTCAAGGATCTGTCGATCTCGCGGACGACGTTCGACTGGGGCGTTCCGGTGCCCGACCATCCCGAGCACGTCATGTACGTGTGGGTGGACGCGCTGACCAACTACCTCACCGGCGCCGGGTACCCGGACACGGATTCCGAGCAGTTCGGCAAGTTCTGGCCCGCGAACCTGCACATCATCGGCAAGGACATCACCCGGTTCCACACCGTGTACTGGCCGGCGTTCCTGATGTCGGCGGGAATCGAGTTGCCGAAGCGGGTCTTCGTGCACGGGTTCCTCTACAACAAGGGCGAGAAGATGTCGAAGTCGGTCGGCAACGTCGTCGACCCCGTCGCCATGGTGGAGCAGTACGGCCTCGACGCCGTGCGCTTCTTCCTGCTCCGCGAGATCTCCTACGGCCAGGACGGCAGCTACAGCCACGAGGCCATCGTCACCCGGATCAACGCCGACCTCGCGAACGAACTCGGCAACCTCGCCCAGCGTTCACTGTCGATGGTCGCGAAGAACTGCGACGCGCAGGTCCCGACGCCCGGCGAGCTGACCGAGGACGACACGGCGATGCTCGCGCAGGCGGATGCGCTGCTGGAGCGGGTGCGCGCCGAATACGACGTCCAGGCACTGCATCTCGCGCTGGAGGCGATCTGGTCGGTTCTCGGTGAGACCAACCGGTACTTCTCCAAGCAGGAGCCCTGGGTGCTGAGGAAGACGGATCCGGCACGGATGGCTACGGTGCTGTACGTGACGCTCGAGGTGGTCCGGATCGTGGGCATCCTCGTGCAGCCGGTGATGCCCGGCGCCGCCGAGAAGATCCTGGATCTGCTGGGTCAGAAGAGCGACGCACGGCAGTTCGGCGACCTTCCGACGCGCATCGTGGCGGGCACACCGCTACCTCCGCCGTCGGGCGTATTCCCCCGTTACGTGGAGGACTGATACGCGCGGGGTTCCGTTCTTGTCGGACCCCGCAGGCACACTCTCCCCATGACGCCGACTAGAACATACATTCGATCTCATCACCGTGGATTCGGGAACGGAGCGCGCGTGTTCGACGACGAAGTGAGCCCACAGGCCGCCGCGGCAGTCCACACCCTGATGGGTGAGTTGTCGGGCGCGTACGAGCGCGGGTGGCAGCCCGCCGACGTCATACATCTGGCGCGGAGATCGAAGGAGCCGTCCGACGCGGCGCTGGCGGCGGCCCTGGTGCTGCACGAGGCGGAGCGCACCCGCGCCGCACACCGGGCGCCCCGGGACTGGGTGGAGCAACTCCGCACCATCGGCGAGCAGTACCCGGGCGCTTCCCACCTGGCGGCACGGGTTCCGGTCGACGGTCCCGACGTTCGGGCGCTGGCCGCCGGACTGCTGTTCGAGGACCCGTACCACTCCGTCTACCAGCTCACCGACCTGTCGCTGGCGTGGACGAATCTGCCCGGCTGGACGGTGCTCACTCCCCCGCCGTCGACGTGGCCCGTCGTGCGGGTCGCCGACCCGTCCGCGGCGATGCCGGGCGAGGCCGAGGCCGACGCGAAGGTGCTCAACAGGATTCGCGGGTTGCTCGCCAAGGCCGAGGCCACCGATTTCGCGGAGGAGGCGGAGATCTTCACCGCGAAGGCGCAGGAGTTGATGACGCGCTATGCGATCAACGCGGCCCTCCTGCACACCCAGAACGGGGTGGGCAACACCTCAGTGCACAGTCGCCGCATCCACCTGGAGAATCCGTACGTCAAGGAGAAGGTGCACCTTCTCACGGAGATCGGCGACTCCAACCGGGTGCGCACCGTGTGGTTCAGCTCCCTCGCCATCGCGACCGTGGTCGGCGCCCCCCTCGACCTCCAGCAGGTCGACATGCTCTTCACCTCACTGCTTGTGCAGGCCACGCGCGCAATGCAATTCGCGGACGCCGACAGTCGCAGCGGCGCACGCACCACGTCGTTCCGGAAGGGTTTCCTGGCGGGCTTCGCCAGCCGCATCGGGCAGCGGTTGCGCGACGCCGACAGCCGGGCCACGGCCGACGCCGCCGACGAGGCGGCGATCCCGGTCGCCGATCTGCTACCGATCCTGGCCACCAAGTCCGAGGCCGTCGACGCCGAGTTCGACCGCCTGTTTCCGCGGACCAAGAAGGCCCGCGGCCGGGCCGTCGACGCCAACGGCTGGCACGCCGGGCAGGCGGCCGCCGACGACGCGTCGCTGGCGCCCGGGGAGCGTGCTCTCCGGAGGTAGCGCCCGCCTAGTCCTTCCGGGACGCCAGCACCGTTTCGTAGAGTTCCCGCTTCGACACACCGGTGGTGGCGACGAGCGCGCACGCGTCCTTGAGCCGGGTGCCGTCGGCGACCAGTCGCTCCACCTCGTCGACGAGGTCGGCGGGGTCGGACGCGACGAGGGTGGCGCCCTCCACCACGACGGTGATCTCGCCGCGGACGCCCTCGGCTGCCCACTCGGCGAGTTCGGCGAGGGTGCCGCGGCGGACCTCCTCGTACGTCTTGGTCAGCTCCCGGCAGACGGCGGCGCGGCGGGTGCCGCCGAGCACGTCGGCGGCGTCCGCGAGGCAGTCGGCGAGCCGGTGCGGCGCCTCGAAGAACACGCAGGCGCGTTGCTCGGCGACCAGGGCCTGCAACCACGTCTTGCGCTGACCCTGCTTGCGGGGCGGGAAGCCGTCAAAGCAGAACCGTTCGACGGGCAGCCCGGACAGCGCGAGCGCCGTCGTGACCGCCGACGGTCCGGGCAGGCACGTCACCGCCAGATCCTCGGCCACGCACGCCGACACCAGCCGGTACCCGGGGTCGCTGACCGACGGCATGCCGGCGTCGGTGACGAGGAGCACGGTCTTGCCGGACGCGACGTCGGCGACGAGCGCGGGCAGCCGGGCCGTCTCGACCTGGTCGTAGAAGCTCACGACCTTGCCGGTGATCGTCACGTCGAGCGCGGAGGCGAGGGCCTTGGTGCGGCGGGTGTCCTCGGCGGCGACGACGTCGGCCGTCCCGAGCGCCGTACGCAGCCTCGGCGAGGCGTCACCCACGTCCCCCATCGGTGTTGCGGCGAGCACTAGGCGACCAGTCATGACCCACAGCCTACGATTGCGGCGTGACGATGCTGACGGACGAGCGACCGACGCCCTCCGCACGACAGCCGTCCCTGGTCGGACCGGCGCCGCTCGTGCCGCCCTCCGACTTCGGTCCCGTCGACCGTGCCCGGGGCTGGGTGGTGACCCTGTTCGTCGCGGCGATCGCGGCGATCACCCGGTTCACGATGCTCGGGTACCCGACCGACGCGGGCACTCCCGTGTTCGACGAGAAGCACTACGCGCCGCAGGGCTGGCAGGTGCTCACCGGTGGCTGGGTCGAGGACAATCCCGGCTACGGGCTGGTGGTGCATCCACCGATCGGGAAACAACTGATCGCGATGGGCGAGGCCATCTTCGGCTACAACGGCTGGGGCTGGCGGTTCGCGTCGGCGGTGGCGGGCACGATTTTGGTGTTGCTGGTGATCCGGATCGTCCGCCGGCTCACGCGGTCCACCCTGATCGGCGGTCTCGCCGGGATCCTGCTGGTCGCGGACGGGGTGACGTTCGTGTCGTCGCGGCTCGGCATGCTCGACATCTTCCTGGCCCTGTTCGCGGTGGCGGCGCTCGGCTGCCTGATCGTGGACCGCGACCAGGTGCGCGAGCGGATGGCCCGGGTGTACGCCGAGGGCCGGATCGGCGACAGCGAGTGGGGTCCGCGGCTCGGTGTGCGCTGGTGGCGGTTCGGCGCCGGGATCATGCTGGGTCTGGCGTGCGGCACCAAATGGTCGGGCGTCTACTTCATCGTGTTCTTCGGGCTGCTCAGCGTCGCGTTCGATGTGTCGGCCCGGCGCGCCTACGGGGTGCGCCGCCCGTGGTTCGGCGCCGGCGTCCGCGACGTCGGCCCCGCGCTGTACGCGCTCGTCGTCGTCCCGCTGTTCCTGTACCTGGCCAGCTACTGGGCGTGGTTCGCCAGCGAGACCGGGGTGGACCGGCATGCCGTGGGCAACGAGATCGGAACGGGCGGCACCTGGTCGTTCCTGCCGGCAGCGCTGCGGTCGCTGTGGTACTACAGCGGCAACGTCCTCCAGTTCCACGCGGGCCTCACCAATTCGGCGGGCAACCATCACCCGTGGGAGTCGAAGCCGTGGACATGGCCGATGGGTCTGCGCCCGATGCTGTACTACTTCGCCGAGGGCGATCACGTCACCGGTTGCGGGGCGTCGAGTTGCGTCAAGGCGGTCATGCTCATCGGGACGCCCGCCATGTGGTGGCTGGCACTGCCGATGCTCGCGTGGGCCCTGTGGCAGTCCGTGGTGCGGAAGGACTGGCGGTACGCCACCGTCCTCACCGGCTACGGCGCGGCGTTCCTGCCCTGGCTGACCACCCTGGACCGCCAGATGTACTACTTCTACGCGGTGGCGCTGGCGCCGTTCATGGTGATGGGTTTCGCGCTGGTGCTGGGTGACGTCCTGGGTAGCGCGCGGGCGTCCTTCGAGCGCCGCACCACCGGCCTGCTCGCCGTCTGCCTCTACGTGGGGCTCGTGGTCGCCAACTTCATCTGGTTGTGGCCGATCCTCACCGCCGTCCCGATCACCCCGGAGACGTGGCAGCACCAGCTGTGGCTGCCCAGCTGGCGTTGACGCCGTAAACGAATCGAGCCGTCCGGGTCCCATGGGACCCGGACGGCTCGCAGACTGTTTCTCTAGCGGGACGAGATCCGGTCGCGACGACGCTTCGCCGCCACTCTCCGCATCTCCCTCCGCATTTCCCGGCCGTCGACGATCATCTGGTCCCGGGACAGATCCTTGTACAGCGAGAAGCACAACCCGATCATCACGATGACGAACGGCGCCGCAGCGATGATCGTCATCGTCTGCAGTCCATCGAGTGCGGTGTCGCCGCCGGTCCACAGGATCAGCGCGGCCACGCCACCGGTGAGCACACCCCAGAACACGACCACCCAGCGCTGCGGTTCCAGCGAACCGCGCTGCGACAGGGTGCCCATCACCATCGAGGCGGCGTCGGCTCCGGAGACGAAGAAGATCCCCACGAGGACCATCACCAGGACGGTCGTGATGCCGGTGAGCGGCAGGTGGTTGAGCATCCCGAACAGCTGCCCCTCCTGAGTGTCCTGCCCGGCGAGGTCGATTCCGTCACGCTGCTCGCTGATTCCCGCACCGCCGAAGATCGCGAACCACACGAGGCTCACTGCGCTCGGCACCACGATCACGCCGACCACGAACTGCCGGATGGTCCGGCCGCGGCTGATGCGGGCCAGGAACATGCCGACGAACGGGGTCCAGGAGATCCACCACGCCCAGTAGAAGATGGTCCACGAAGACAACCATTCGCCGGTCGCCGGATCGGACGACGCACCGGTGCGGGCCGACATCTGCGCGAGCTGCGCGGCGTAGGCGCCGATTGTCGTGGGCAGCAGGTTGAGGATCAGGACCGTCGGTCCGACGACGAACACGAACAGCGCCAGGACGACGGCGAGCACCATGTTGGTGTTGGAGAGCCACTGGATTCCCTTGGCGACACCCGACACGGCGGAGGCCACGAACGCGAGGGTCAGCAGGGCGACGATCGCGACCAGCAGGAACGTGCTGACCTCCGACATCCACCCGACGACCTGGAATCCGGAACCGATCTGCAGTGCGCCGAGACCCAGCGAAGCGGCGGTGCCGAACAGTGTCGCGAAGATCGCGAGGACGTCGATGAACTTGCCGATCGGCCCCTCGGCGCGGCGGCCGAGCAGCGGGATGAACGCGGAGCTGAACAGCTGCTTGCGACCCTTCCGGTACGAGCCGTACGCGATCGACAGTCCGACCACCGCGTACATCGCCCAGGGGTGCAGGCTCCAGTGGAACATGGTGGTGGCCATCGCAGTTCCGATGCCACCGCTGGAACCCGGAGGGGGTGTCACGTAGTGCGCGAGCGGTTCGGCGACACCGAAGAACATCAATCCGATGCCCATTCCGGCGCTGAACATCATCGCGATCCAGCTGACGGTCCGGAACTCGGGCTTCTCGCCGTCCTTGCCGAGCGGAATTTGCCCGAACTTGCTGAACGCGAGCCACAATGAGAAGAGGACGAACCCCGACGCCGACAGGACGAACAACCAGCCCATGTCGGTGACCAGCCAGTCGAGCGCCTTACCCGTCGTGGTGTCGAGATTGTCGGGGGCCACGAGCCCCCAGACGACGATTGCCGACACCGCGGCGGCAGCGGCCGAGAACACGACGTGATCGGTGCGAACACCGACCCGTTTGAGCCCTCCGCCGACGGCCGCGTCAGCGGTGTCGGAACCTTGATCAGGCAGATCAGTATTCATTGCCATGAACAACTACGTTGGTCATTTTCGATGGTAAAAGCAAGCTAGCCCACCGCTTCACACCGAATCGAGACCCAGCGGACGGTATCGTTACGCTGCGGTTTTGCCCCAACCCGAGCCTCTTCCGAGGAGCCCGTCGATGCCGAGGCGTCCGGCACCGATCACAGCCAGAAGCAGCGACCCGGCACCGAGTGCGACGACGAGTTCGTACCCGCCGTTCGCGACGAAGACACCCTTGTCCGCGTGCACCAGAATCAGCGCCCCGAGCATGTCGAAAAACAGCAGGATTCCGGCGATCGGTGTGGCGACGCCCACGATGAGAGCAAATCCACCCGCAAGTTCGACAGTGGCGGCCGCAACAGCCGAGATGTCGGGCCGCGGGACGCCCATGTCGGCGAACGACGCCTGGGTGGCCTTCACTCCGTAGTCGAAGAACTTCTGCCAGCCGTGCGCGACGAAGATCACGCCGAGCCCGATCCGGGCGATCAGTAGTGCGAAGTCACGGAAGAGCGCAGAAGCCATACCGAGCGTCTACCTTTCTGGGGTCACACCCTCTGGGGTCACACGTTCTGGATGCGGCGCCGTCCTCATTCGGCGCCGCGGAGAGCGGACTGCACGAAGCCGAGGATCTCCTCGTCGGACACCCCCAGCTTCCGCAGTTCGTGCACATATCCTGTTGCGGCCTTCTCGGCTCCGGCGCGGATCGGGTCACCGCCGCTCGCGATGAACGTGCCCTGCTTGCCCCGGGTTTCGATGACACCCTGCTCGCCGAGTTCCCGGTACGCCTTGGCGACCGTGTTCGGTGCGAGGCCGACCTCGACGGCGAGCGCGCGGACCGTGGGGATCTTCGTTCCCGCGATCAACTGCCCGCTGCGCACCTGCTCGATGATCTGCAATCGCAACTGGTCGAACGGGGCGGTCGACGAATCGGGGTCGATGTCGATGTCCACGGCCGGCGCCACCTCCGTTGTTCCACGCGTTGTATCAGACCGTAGTTGCGCGGTTGCGGCGCCGCAATGGTTACAGCGCTGCGACGGCGTCCTCGATCGGCGTCGGACCGGACGTCAGCATGAGCGTCTTCTTCGCCGTGTTCGGGTGATCCAGAAGCGCCGCGATCACTGCGGCGACGTCGGCGCGCGGGACGGTGCCGCGCTCGAGCGGCGGCGCAGTGAGCGTGACATGACCCGTCGGGTCGTCGTCGAGCAGACCGCCCGGGCGGAGAATCGTCCAGTCGAGGTGGGTCCGGGCGCGCAGGTCTTCCTCGGCGGCCGTCTTCGCGACGAGGTAGGCCGCGAACACCTCGTCGGTGCCCTCGGGGATCGGCTCCCCCGCCCCGAACGAGCTGATCTGGACGAATCGCCGCGTTCCCGCCTTCTCGGCGGCGTCCGCGAGGAGAACCGCGGCCCCGCGATCGACGGTGTCCTTGCGGGCGATACCGCTGCCCGGGCCTGCGCCTGCGGCGAACACCGCGGCGTCCGCACCGACGAGCGTCTTCGCGACGTCGTCCGCGCTCGCCGTCTCCAGATCGATCACCACCGGTTCGGCGCCGAGCGCCGCCACCTCGTGCTCGTGATCGGGGTTGCGGATCAGCGCGACCGCTCGGTCACCGCGCGCGGTGAGAATCTTGATGAGGTGACGGGCGATTTTCCCGTGTCCACCCGCAATGACGATGCGCCGCGGAGTCGCATCCCTGTGCTCGGCCATGATCGATCTCCCTCTTTCGTCGACTATTCACGAGTTGCTACCTCAGGTTCAGCGCTCCCTGCGGGCGCGTTTGTTCCCCGGTGCAGAATGTCGGGTATGGCGAACACCGCGACCATCTACCACAACCAGCGCTGCAGCACGTCCCGCACCGTCCTCGGATTGATCCGGGACGCGGGCATCGAGCCGACCGTCGTGAAGTACCTCGACACCCCGCCCTCGCGGGACGGATTGCGCAAACTTCTCGACGACGCCGGACTGAAGCCGAGCGAGGCGATCCGCAAGAAGGAGGCCGTCTTCAAGGAACTCGGGCTCGCCGAGGCGTCCGAGGACGAACTGCTGGAAGCGATGGTGGACAACCCCATCCTCATCGAGCGACCGATCGTCGTGACGGACAAGGGCACCGTCCTCGCCCGCCCGGCCGCGAAGGTCAGCGACATCCTTTAGGCGCTTCGCGCTCGTGCGCCTTTCTGGTTGTTCCAGCTACCAGAAAGGCGCACGGGTGGCGGAGCCGCCTACAGCGGGTCGCGGGCCACCGGGCAGGACATACAGCGGGGACCGCCGCGGCCCGAACCGAGTTCGGAACCGGCGATCCGCAATACCTCGATGCCCGACGCCTCGAGCCGGGCGTTGGTCTCGACGTTCCGTTCGTAGGCGACGACGACGCCGGGTGCGAGTGCGAGCGTGTTGTTTCCGTCGTCCCACTGTTCGCGTTCGGCGGTGACGTTGTCGAGTCCGGTGTCGATGACGCGCAGTTTGCCGATGCCCATGGCCTCGGCGGCGGCGCTCAGGAACGGGTCGGCGCCACGGATCGACACGCCCTTGTCCTCGCGGTGAATGGTGAACGCCGACAGCGTGTCCTGGATGATCGGGTACATCACGACGGCGTCGTGGTCGACCATCGTGCACACGGTGTCGAGGTGCATCGACGCCCGGGCCTGCGCGATGGGCACCACCAGCACGGTGTGCGCCAGTTCGTCCTCGAAGACGCTGCGCGCCAACGCCTCGGCGCCGGCCGGTGTGGTGCGCTCCCCCACTCCGACGGCGACGACGCCGGGTGCCAGGAGCAGGACGTCGCCGCCTTCGACGGGGGCCGTGTGGGATTCGTAGGCGCGCCGGGCGCCCCGGAAACGCGGGTGGTGGGCGTAGATGATGTCGGTGAGGGACGTTTCGCGGACGCGGGCGGGCAGTGCCAGCGAGGTGATCGCGACGCGCGGTCCGATCCAGAACGACGAGTCCCGGGTGAACAGCAGGTTGGGCAGCGGGTCGATGACGAAGTCGCCGCCGTGGTGCATGCGCCGGACCAGCGACGCCGTGTTCGCGGCGACGGGCAGTTCGTCGAACGTCATGCCCGCGGTGAGGATGGTGGAGAGTTCGGGGGCCGGGACGCCGCGGAGGTGTGCGGCGAGTTCCTGCGCCAACGTGTGGCCCAGTTTGCGGGGGTCGACGGCCGCGCCGATGCCCTGGATGCGGGCGGCTCCGCTGGCGCCGAGTGTCTCGCTGAGCAGGTCGGACAGCAGCAGGACCTCGACGCCGCGGCTGCGCAGGAGGTCCGCGAACGCGTCGTGCTCCTCCTGTGCGCGGTCGACCCAGGGCAGTCCGTCGAACAGCAGTTGGTCGTTGTTGCGGGGCGTCAGCCGCTTCAGTTCGTCCCCGGGCCGGTGCAGGAGGACGGCACGCAGCTGCCCGACTTCGGAGTTGGCCCCCAGCGGTGCAGAACCCGACGCGTTCATGTCTAGACGGTAATGCCGGCGGGCCCGGCAGGCACGCTCAAACGCTCCGCCGCCGACCGTGTCCCTCGGCCCCGCAGGCGAGTACCGTGAAGCGGCGGAGGTATCTCATGGACGAGAACTCGACTCTCTCGCCGGCGCACACGGATGCGACGGCGAGTTCGTCTGCGCCGGTTCCGTCCGTGCCGCCCGCCCTGGCGCCGTTCGCCGGTGTGTGGCGCGGGGAGGGCGAGGGTGCGTACCCGACGATCGACGACTTCGCGTACACGGAGGAGATCGAATTCGCTCCCAGCGGTAAACCGTTCCTGGCGTACCGGTCTCGGACGCGGGAGGCGGGCACCGGGCGGCCGTTGCACTCGGAGTCCGGGTATCTGCGGCTCGTCGCCGAGGACGAGGCGGAACTGCTCGTCGCCCAGCCGACCGGGTTCACCGAGATCCACCGCGGTCAGATCCGGGAGGGGATCATCGAGTTGTCGATGGTGGCGCTGAGTGCGTCCCCGGACGCCAAACCGGTGCACAGCATCCGGCGACAGTTGTCGGTGCGCGGCGGCGACCTCACGTACGACCTGTGGATGGCGCACGACCTGACTCCGCTCACGCACCACCTCCACGGTCATCTCCGCCGCGACTGACCTCGAGTATTGTTCAGGTAACCCGGTGAAAGGTTGCCTGTCGTGGAGATGCCCGAATGGAGAGCGAAGGAACTGACGCCGGGGCAGCTGTCGGAGCGCAGTGGCGTCGCGGTGTCGGCGTTGCATTTCTACGAGCGCGAGGGGCTGATCACCAGTAGGCGGACGTCCGGCAATCAGCGTCGCTATCGCCGGGACACGCTGCGGCGGGTCGCGTTCATCCGCATCGCCCAGCGGGTCGGGATTCCGCTGGCCGAGATCCGGGACGCCCTCGCGACCCTCCCCGAGGGCCGCACCCCGAACCGGAAGGACTGGGAGAAGCTGTCGACGCGGTGGCACGCCGATCTGGATCAGCGGATCGAGCAGTTGATCCGGCTCCGCGACAACCTGACCGGCTGTATCGGCTGCGGGTGCCTGTCGCTGGGCAGTTGCGCGATCGTCAACAGCCACGACCGGCTGGGGACGGCAGGGCCGGGTGCCCGCACGCTGGACGTCGAACTGGACGGCCCCGCGCCGGAGGCGTGAGCGTCAGCTGTCGCCGAGCCACTTCTCGATCGCGTCGCGGTCCTGCCCGATCATGTCGCCGATCAGCTTCCTGACGAGCGATTCGATCTGTCCCCCGACGAGCGGGATCTTGACCTGCACCGTTCCGGAGACGTCGAGGACCGTGACGTCGCCCGACGCGCGGAGCACCGACGTGCAGTCGATCTTCACGGGGATCCCGGTGGAACTGCCGCTGATCCGGCCGTCGGCACGGTCGCCGTCGAGTGCGCCCCATTCGTCGGCCCGCTCGACCTTCAGTTCACCGGAGACGACCTTGCGCACCAGCCCGGGGAGGGAGGACGCGCCGATGGTGTCGCGCATCGTCGCCGTCAGCGTGCCGGGGCCGCGGCTGTCGTCGAGGGTGAGCTTCTCCGGCGCCTCCTCGAACCGGTGCTGCCAGAACGCCCGGTCCGTCACCGTCGCGTGCACGCGGTCGATCGGGTACGCGACCTGTTCGGAGTAGTCGAAGCTTTTCGCCATGACGGCAGCCTACGACAACTCCGTGAGTGGCGAAGGAGTCCAGGGACTCGTCAGCCACGCACGGGCGCGGAGCGCCTCAGGCGGAAAGTCCGCCGCGCAATCCGCCGGAACCAGGGACGCGATCTGCGGGGCGGGTCCACACTGGAAAAGCAGCAGCTGAGGGCAACTCGAGTAACCGAATGAGGGTGGGCATGGCCGACGGCGAACCTCTGATACCACCGAGTGCCGTCGACGTGGATTTCTCCGACGTCGCCTGGGGAGCGGACCGCACGATGTCCGACTTCGAGACCGGGATGTGGCGGATGGAGGAGGTGCAGCCGAAGCTGCGCTCACCGATCGTCGCGGTCGACGTCCTCGACAAGCCGCCGGACTGGGAGCGGCTCGTGCGTGCCCACGAATGGGCGTCGCACATGGTGCCGCGCATCCGGATGCGGGTGGTGGAGCCGACGCTGCGGCTGGGCAACCCGATGTGGTCGGTCGACCCCGAGTTCGATCTCGACTATCACCTGTCGCGGGTGCGGTTGCCGGAGCCTGCGACGTTCGACCATGCGCTGCGGATGTGCAGGCACATGGCGACGGAGCCGTTCGACCGCGCCCGGCCGCCGTGGAGCGCGATGCTCATCGAGGGACTCGACGACGGCCGCGCCGTCTACGTGGTGAAGACGCACCACAGCATCACGGACGGTCTCGGCGGCATCCAGTTGATGACGCTGCTGCACAGCAGGCGCCCCGAACCGTCGCCGGACAAACCGGATCGGCCTGCGCCGTTGCCGGAGCGGATGTCGGGCGGCGGCGCCCTGTTCGAGCAGGCGCTCGACAATGTGCGCAGCGTCCCCGGCCGTCTCGGCGGCCTGATCCGCGGTGCGGTGCGGACGGCGATGACGGTCGTCGGCGACCCGGTGGGCAGTGTCACGGAGGTCGCCGGTTACGCGAACTCGATCCGCCGGGTGGTGACCCCGCCCCCGACCACGGGGTCGGACCTGCTGCGCGACCGGGGGCTCGGACGCTGGTTCGGCGTGCTCGAGGTGAGTGTCGACGAACTGCGTTCCGCCGCCCACGTCGCAGGCGGTTCGTTGAACGACGCGTACGTGGCAGCGCTGCTGGGCGGGTTCCGCCGCTATCACGAGTCGTTCGGCCACGACCTCGAGACGATCCCGGTGGGGATGCCGGTGAGTATGCGTTCGGCGTCGGACCCGACCGGGGGCAACCGGTTCGCGGCGGCCCGGTTCGCCGGACCGGTCGGTGAGCGCGACCCGATCGCGCGAATCAAGAAGGTACGCACGATCATTCTCGGGTTGCGCCAGGAACCGGCGCTCGGGCTGCTCGATTCCGCCGCCCCGATCCTGGTCCGGATCCCGACGGTGGTGCTGGCCAACTGGTACCTCTCGCAGTCGACGGGCCTCGATCTGCAGGCCAGCAACGTCGCAGGTGTGCCCGTGCCCGTGTATCTCGCGGGTGCCCGGATCGAGCGGATGTTCCCGTTCGGCCCGGCCCCCGGCTGCGCGGTCATGGCAACTCTGGTCTCCCACGTCGGCACGTGCTGCATCGGTGTCAATCTCGACACCGCCGCCGTGACCGAACCGGCGCGGTTCATGTCGTGCCTGCAGGAGAGTCTCGACGAGATCGTCGAACTCGGCCGCGGGTGAAAGGAAAGGCTGGCGCGATGGACGAGCAGACGACACGGCCACGGGTCTATCTCATCGAGACGATGAGCGAGATGGAGGACGACGTTCTCCGCACGTGGCTGGAGCGGCAGGCGAACGACTCCGGTCAGCCACCGCCCACCGTCCGCGTCACCGATCAGGCCCTCGCCGATCTGGCACGCCGGAAGGACGATCCGCTGCTCACCCCGCTCCGGGTGGTGTGGCTGCCGAAGGAGACCCATCCGGACGGCGCGCAGCGATTCCGGGAGACGCTGTCGCTGCGCGATCCGCTGCACCCCGGCCAGAACATGCAACGCCGGGTGATGCGCGACGACCCGGCCCGATGCCAGGTTCTGGAGGGCGACCCGGCCCCGCTCAGCGACCTCGAACGCCGGCTCGCCGAGAACGGCGGCGGGTCGCTCCCGGATTTCATCCGCCGCCAGGCGGCGCTGACCCTCGAACGGGCCGAGCGCACCGTGCTGGGCACGCAGTACAAGGTGTCGAGGTTCGTCGTCGACGAGATCACCGACGCCAGCCGGTACCACGACGGCACGCACGAACTGTCCGCCCAGTTGAATCTTCCCGTCGCCGAGGTGGATCGCCGGGCCCGCGGCGCACTGGACGAGATGGTCGCCGCCCAGAGCCGGCGGGCCATCGCACTGTGGGATCAGTTGGGCCGCTACTTCTCCCGCGCGTACCGCCTCGACGTCGACACCACCCGGCTCGACGACCTGCGGGAGCTGAACAAGGAACATTCCCTGGTGTTCCTGCCCAGCCACCGCTCGTACCTCGACCCGCTGGTGCTGCGGCCTGCCCTGCTCGCGAACGACCTTCCGCTCAACCACGTGATGGGCGGGCTGAACATCAACTTCTGGCCGATCGGGCCGATCGGCAAGCGCAGCGGCACCGTGTTCATCCGCCGCAAGATCGAGGGCGACGAGATCTACAAGTGGACGCTCCGCGAGTACATGCGCTACCTGCTCACGAAACGGTTCAACCTCGAGTGGTACATCGAGGGCGGTCGCAGCCGCACCGGGAAACTGCGGCCACCGCGGTTCGGCCTGCTCAACTACCTCGCGAAAGCGTTCCAGGACAGCGGGATGTCCGACGTGTACCTCGTGCCGGTGTCGCTGACCTACGACCAGCTGTACGAGGTCGGGGCGATGGCGGCGGAGGCGCACGGCCAGGCGAAGAGCAAGGAGAGTCTGCGCTGGCTCTTCGGATATGTTCGGGCGCAGGGTCAACGGCACGGGGTCGCGCACGTCAACGTCGGCAGGCCGATGTCGCTGGCGGACTACCTCGGCCAGGAGGACGACCTGCGGCTGGCGGTGCAGAAGACGGCGTTCGAGGTGTGCCACCGCATCAACGAGGTCACCCCCGTCACGGCGTCCTCACTCGTCATGCTCGCGTTCCTCGGCATCGAGGACCGGGCGCTCACCGTCGCCGAGGTCGGCGGCATCCTCGGACCGCTCGTCGACTACATCACGGCGCGCTCGCTGCCGACCGCGGGCGACGTGGATCTGACGGATCCGCAGGTGATCCGCAAGGCCGTGCGCACCCATCTCGACTCCGGGGTCCTGAAGAGTTTCGACCAGGGCAGCGAGCGGGTGTTCTACCTCGGCCGCGACCAGCATCTCGTGGCAGCGTTCTACCGCAACAACACCATTCACTTCCTGGTGATGCGGGCGATCGCGGAGATGGTGCTGCGCGCCGCCGTCGATCAGCAGTTCACCGACCCGCTCGAGGACGGATGGAATGCGGCGCTCCGCATCCGCGACCTCCTCAAGTTCGAATTCTTCTTCAGCGAGAAGGACAGCTTCCGGAAGGAACTGCGCGCCGAACTGGACCTGATAGACCCGGCGTGGCAATCGAACCTGGGTGACCCCCAGCATGCGGCGAACCTGTTGTCCGGGATGCGCATTCACCTGGCGCACCGGGTTCTGCAGCCGTTCCTGGAGGCGTACGCGGTGGTCGCGGCTCAGCTGCTACGCACCCCTGTGGACCGGAAGTTTGACGAGAAGGCATTCATGACGGCGTGCCTCGCGCTCGCCGAGCAGCGACGGCTCCGGCAGCAGATCGGGAGCAGCGAGTCGATTTCGGCCGAACTCTTCACGACCGCGCTCAAACTGGCACGGAACCGGGGACTCGTCGAACCGAACGCCGAGAACATGGCGGCCCGGCGGGTCGAGTTCGAGGCCGAACTCCAGACCTTGATCGGCCAGGTGCTCCGCATCCGGGCCATCGCGCACGAGAATCTCGACCACGCACGAGAATCTCGACCAGATGGGTGGTAGGTGAGTAGATGAGCGATCTCCGCAGTCTCCACGACGACATCGCGGCCGCCGTTCCGGGCCCGGCCACCCTCGCGGCGTTCGACCTGGACGGCACGTTGATCAGCGGGTACTCCGCGAGCGTCGTCTACCGGGACCGCCTGCGGCGCTTCGACATCAGCGTGGCCGAGCTTCTCCGGACCACGAACGCCGCGGTGGAGACCCGCTTCCGGGGCGCCGACGTCGGCAACCTGATGCGCATCGGCGTGGAGAGCCTGGCCGGGCGCATGGAGGACGAGATGCAGGAGTGGGGGCAGCGGCTGTTCCGGCAGGAGATCGCGAGGATGATCTTTTCCGAGGTCCGCGGCCTGCTCGCCGCGCACCGGCACGCCGGTCACCGGGTGGTGATGGCAACGTCCGCCACCCCGTATCAGGCGCTGTCGGTGGCCGCGGACCTCGACATCGACGCCGAGGACGTGCTGTGCACCCGGCCCGCGATCCTGGACGGGATGCTCACCGGAAAGCTCGAATCGGCACCACTGTGGGGACCGGCCAAGGCCGAGGCACTGCGCGAGTACGCCGACAAGCACGACGCCGATCTCGGTGACAGCTTCGCGTACTCCAACGGCGCCGAGGATGTTCCGATGCTGAAGTCGGTGGGACATCCCGTGGCACTGAACCCCGACCGCAAGCTCGCGGCCACTGCGCGGCAGAACGGGTGGCCGTCGGTGCATCTGCGCCCCCCCGAGAGCGGCGCCGACCCGATGTCCATCGCCCGCACCACCACCGCGATCGGCGCGCTGATGGGCGCCGCGGCGTTCGGCGTCTCCGCGGGCCTGCTCACCCAGAACCGGCAGACCGGCGCCAACCTTGTCGGCAGCTTCGGACCGGACCTCGCGCTCGCGATCTGCGGCATCAACGTACGCATCAAGGGCAGGGAGAACGCGTGGTCGGCCAGGCCCGCGGTCTTCATGTTCAACCACCAGAGTTCCCTCGACATGCTGGTGATCGGCAGCGTCATCCGGCGCGACGTCACCGGCGTCGCGAAGAAGGAGGCCGCGCGCGACCCCCGGTTCATCCCCGTGGGCGCCCTCCTCGACGTCGCCTACATCGACCGGTCAGACAGCACCAAGGCACGGGCGGCCCTCCGCCCGGCCGTGGACAAACTGCAGTCCGGCATCTCCATCGCGATCGCCCCCGAGGGCACCCGCTCACCGACCCCGCGCCTCGGCAAGTTCAAGAAGGGCGGATTCCACCTGGCCATGCAGGCGGGGGTGCCCATCGTGCCGATCGTCATCCACAACGCCGGCGAACGGATGTGGCGGAACTCGCTCGTCGCGCACCCCGGCACCGTCGACGTCGACGTCCTCGCGCCCGTGCCGACCGACGATTGGGACCTCGCGGATCTCGACCGGCACGTCGACGAGGTGCGCACGCTGTTCGAGGACTGCCTGCACGCCGGGCACCGCTGAAAAATTCTTCGAAGAATGTTCTCGAAGGATGTCGAGAACGCCGGTTGGGCTCCGTCCTGTACGTGAAAGCGCCAGAATGGGCGCACCACACGACGAGGAGCAAGACGATGCCGAAGTTCATGTTGCTGCAGCACTACCAGGCCGGCGCGGGATGCGACGTGCCCATGACGGAGTGGACGCCGGAGGAGATGCAGACGCACATCCGGTTCCAGCAGGACCTCAACGCGGAGCTGGTCGCGAACGGCGAACTCGTCGACGCGCAGGGGCTCGCCGGGCCGGACGTCGCGAAGCGTGTCACGTTCGACGGCAAGGGTGCTCCGGTGGTGACCGACGGACCGTTTCCCGAATCGAAGGAACTGCTTGCCGGGTACCGCATGATCGACGTCGAATCCGAGGCGCGGGCGCTGGAGATCGCCGCGCGGACGTCGGCGGCCCCGGGCCCGGGTGGGGCGCCGATCCAGCAGCCGATCGACGTCCGGCAGGTGATGGGCGCACCCGACGTCGATCTGTGAAGACCGACTACGCAACCTTGGACCTGCTGCGCGAACTGGCGCCGCAGGTCCTCGGTGCGCTCGTGCGGCGGTCCGGCGATTTCGAGGCTTCCGAGGACGCGGTGCAGGAAGCGTTGCTTGCCGCGGCCCAGCACTGGCCGCGGGAGGGGCTACCGGACAATCCGCGGGGTTGGCTGATCCAGACCGCCACCCGCAAGGTGACCGATCAGATCCGCAGCGAGATCGCCCGCCGCGCGCGGGAGGAGGCGGTTGCCCGGCAGGTGCGTGCCACGGACGTGCCGGATCGGGACGACACCCTGCTCCTGCTGTTCCTGTGCTGCCATCCTGCTCTCACGCCGGCCTCGGCCATCGCGTTGACGCTGCGCGCGGTCGGGGGTCTCACCACCGCCGAGATCGCCAATGCGTTCCTGGTTCCGGAAGCGACGATGGCACAACGGATCAGTCGCGGAAAGCAACGCATCACGTCGTCCGGGATACCACTGCGCCGGCCGACGGGTGACGAGTGGACGGAACGCCTGCGGTCCGTGCTGCATGTGCTCTATCTGATCTTCAACGAGGGGTACGCCAGTAGCATCGGCGATCATCTGCACCGCACCGAACTGTCCGCCGAAGCGATCCGGCTCACGCGGGCGGTACACGCGATGCTGCCGGAAGACGGTGAAGTGGGCGGGCTGCTGGCGCTGATGCTGCTGACCGATGCCCGTCGCCCCGCCCGCACGGGTCCGCACGGCGAGCTGATCCCGCTGGCGGAGCAGGATCGCACGCTGTGGGACCGGGAGCTGATCGACGAGGGCCAGCAGGTGGTGATGGATGCCGTCGCCCACGGCTCGGTTGGGGCCTACCAACTGCAGGCCGGAATCGCGGCGGTGCACGACGACGCGGATCGGGTCGAGGACACCGACTGGGCGCAGATCCTCGCGCTGTACGGTCTACTCGAGCGCATGTCGGACAATCCGATGGTGACGCTGAACCGCGCGGTGGCCGCGGCGATGGTGCACGGACCGGCCACGGGACTGACGATGCTGGGGCCCCTCGACGAGACCCTGGCCGGGCACTATCGGCTCGACGCCGTCCGCGCCCACCTGTTCGAGATGGCCGGCGACACCGAAACGGCCGTCGCGCACTACCGATCCGCAGCGAACCGCACCACCAGCGTGCCGGAGCAGCAGTACCTCGCGGCGCAAGTGGCCAGGCTCAGCGCTGAACGCTGAACCGGGCTCTGCGGCGACCTCACCTCAGGTAGCGAAGATCAGGTTCCCGCCTTCACACTGCCGGTGAAGAAGAACGGTGCCGTGGTGCCGAAACAGAACACGGTCACGTTGGACCCTCTAGTGAAACCTCCGACCGTGCCGACGCCCGCCTTGAGACCGAAATTCGAATCCAGCGCGAAGCAGTTCCAGCTTTCCTTATCCGGCACTTTGATGCTGATCTCGCCTGCGCCTCCTGCGCTGAGGATGGGTGCGGCCGTCGCCGTGCCCGCTCCGGCGCCGACGAGCATCACCGGAGCGATGACGGCCGAAGCGATTGCGGTGCGGAGTGCGATCTTGTTCATTGTGCTCACCTTCGATTCACAGAGTCCCCGACCTTCAATTTCGGAGAGTCCCGACCTACTACGCATATCGCTCCGACCCCCACGAAAAGTTTCACAACCCGCGTAGTCGACTACGCGCGACGGGTCGCAGGCCGTGCGGGAGAGTCGACGTACACCGGTGGAGCGTCGATGGGAGCGGGACGATGAGCGAGACAAAGAGTGCCGAACCTGGCGACCGAATGGCTGTGCGACGCCACGAGTTTCGACTCAGTATGCTCGTCGCCACGATGGCCGTCGTCGGCACCCTGATCGGTTCCGTGTCCGCAGGGGCGTTCACACTTCTGAACACGTCGAATCAGGTGGAGGCGACGGTGAACCAGTCCTCGAACGAGTTCCTGCGAACGCAGCGGCAGCAGATCTATTCGGAGTTCCTCACCGCGGCCAACGAGGTGTGCACCACCGCGAGTTCCGTGTCGGTGGCATTCGACCACTTCGACGGCCCCGTCCTCTCGGGCGTGACGCTCGAAATCCTCGGGCCGCTACCGCGGCAGAATATCGTGCTCGGCTCGAAGTTCGCGGCGGTGGAGTTGATCGGATCCGAGGCGGTAGTGGAATCGGCACGGCGAATGGTGGTCGAGTATCTGGCCGGCGCCGAGACGATCGGCTGGCTGAGCACCGACTTCGCGGCAGATGACGTCGTGTCAGCGGACGCCCTGTCCACCCGCCAGCAACAGTTCGCCGACCACTTCCAGTCCGGGAAGGGCGCCCAAGAAGACTTCCTCGCCGCAGTGCGAGGCGAACTCGGCATCCCGGGGCACGGTGACCGGCCGTAACCGGACCGAATCGACTCGCCAGGGCTCCGCTCGGTGGGCACGATGGGGAGATGTCCGCGACCGGTCCCGTATCCACACAGCAGGCGCCCGAGCCTTCGCTACTCCCCCGCATCTGGGCGCTCCTCCGCCCCTACCGCGGATGGCTGGCGCTCGTCGCGGCCGCGATCGTCGTCTCCGCGCTCCTCGGCATCGTGAATCCCTTCCTCACGAAGGCCGTATTCGACCGCGCACTGTTCCCCACCGACGGCAGCGGCGTGCATCTGACGCTGCTGCTGTGGCTGGTGGTGGCCATGATCGTGGTGACGCTGGCGGGTTCGGTGATCGGCGTCGGCCAGAGTTACCTCACCACCAAGGTCGGCAACCTGTCGATGGCGGATCTCCGGGAACGCCTGTTCGCCCATCTCGAGAAGATGGAACTGGCGTTCTTCACCTCCACCAAGACGGGTTCCATCCAGTCGCGTCTGGCCAACGACGTCGGAGGGGTGCGGTCCGTCCTCACGTCCACGGCGTCGAGCATCCTCTCGAACGTCGTCACCGTCACGGCGTCCCTCGTCGCAATGCTGCTGCTGTCGTGGCAGCTGACGCTGCTCGCGGTCGCGTTGCTCCCAGGTTTCGTCTACCTGCAGCGGCGGGTCGGCGCCCGGCGGCGGGTCCTGGCGCGCAAGACGCAGGAGTCGTTGTCGGACATGACCGCGATCACCGAGGAAGCGCTGAGCGTGTCGGGTGTGCTGCTGACGAAGGTGTTCAACCAGGCCGACACCGAACTCGACCGGTATCGGACCGAGAACGCCCGGCAGACGGAACTTCAGGTGCGCCAAGCCATGACGGGGCAGGGCTTCTTCGCCGTCGTGAGCTCGTTCATGGCGATCACTCCGGCCCTCGTCTACCTGCTGGCGGGGTATCTCGTCAGCGGCGGGTCCGCGGCGCTCTCGGCGGGAACACTCGTCGCGTTCTCGACGCTGCAGGCCAGGTTGCTGCAACCGCTGGTCTCGCTGATGCGGGTCACGCTCGACGTCCAGACGTCGATGGCGTTGTTCCGCCGCATCTTCGAGTACCTCGACCTGCAACCCGCGATCGTGAACCGGCCGGACGCCGTCGAGTTGCCCGCGGACTCCCCCGGGCGGGTGGAACTGGACGACGTGTACTTCGCGTATCCCGCGCCCGTCCGCCTGGCCACCGCGGATCCCGACCCGGTGGCTCTGCGCAGCCTGGGCCGCGGAGGTGGGGGCGGCGGCGTGCGCGGCGTCGCGACCGTCGCGTCTCGGTTCCCGGCCGCGGCGGCGCCCGAAACCGCACCGGCGGAACGTCGCAGCAGGCGCTGGGCGGTCGCGGGCACGTCGCTGGAGATCGAACCCGGTCAGCTCGCCGCGTTCGTCGGACCGTCCGGGGCAGGCAAGACCACGCTCTGCTACCTCGTGCCGCGCCTGTACGAGGTGGACAGGGGCGCCGTCCTCGTCGACGGCCACGACGTGCGCGATCTGACGATGAGTTCACTCGCCGACGCGGTCGGAATGGTCACCCAGGACCCGTACTTGTTCCACGCGTCGATCGCCGACAATCTTCGGTACGCCAAACCGGACGCGACGGATACCGAATTGGAGGCGGCCGCCGCAGCCGCCAACATCCACGACCGCATCCTCGGATTCGACGACGGCTACGACACCCTGGTCGGGGAACGAGGATTCCGCCTGTCCGGCGGCGAGAAGCAACGCCTGGCCATCGCCCGGGTGCTGCTGAAGAATCCTCGCGTACTGATCCTCGACGAGGCGACGTCCGCGCTCGACACGGTCTCCGAGCGACTCGTCCAACGCGCCCTCGGCGAGGTGATGCGCGGACGCACCACCCTCGCGATCGCCCACCGGCTGTCCACGATTCAGCACGCCGACGTGATCTTCGTGATCGACGAGGGCACGTTGATCGAACGCGGCACGCACACCGAACTCCTTGCGCGGCAAGGGTTGTACGCGCGCCTCCACGCCGAGCAGTTCGGCGCCGGGCAGGTCGAGTGCCGGTGCACCGACGGCGTCCGATTCACCGACGGCACCGTGCTCCGCGCCGGTGAGGCGTAGCCCCTACAGGAACTTGCTGAACTGGTCGTTCGCCCGCTGCATCACGAAGTCGTACGGCGGCGAGAACTTGCGGGCCCACCAGTAGCCGAACCGGATGTCCGGCGACGTGTACACCAGGTACCGGTCCTTCTTGATGCCGGCGATGATGCAGGAAGCAACTTTTTCGGGCGTGACGGCCCGCTTCTCGAAACGGTGGATCGCCTTTCGGATGCGTGGATCGTCGCGGTCGACGCCCGCGATCTCGACGGTGCCCACCAGCGGCGTCTTGACGGCGCCGGGAACCACGAGGCTCACGCCGATGCCGTGCCGTTTGAGATCGAACCGCAGGACCTCGGAGACTCCGCGGAGCCCGAATTTGCTTGCGCTGTACGCCGCATGCCACGGAAGTGCCAGGAGCCCGGCGGCGGAAGAGACGTTGACCAGATGTCCGCCGCGCCCCGCCCGCACCATCGGGGGCACGAAACTCTCGATGATGTGGATCGGACCCATCAGATTGACGTCCACCATGGACTTCCAGTGACGGTGTTCGAGATTCTCGACCGTCCCCCACGCGGAGATGCCGGCGACATTCATCACGACGTCGAGGCTGCCGAACTGTTCGTGGACGTCGGCGGCGAATGCGGCAACCGCGTCGTAGTCGGACACATCGAGCGCACGCGAGAAACTGACGGTGCCCCCACCGCTGCCGACCTGCTCGACCGTCTGCGCCAGGCCGACTTCGTTGATGTCGGTGAGGAACAGTTCGGCGCCTTCCGCCGCGGCAGCCAGGGCGGTTGCCTGCCCGATTCCGCTACCTGCACCCGTGATCAGGCACTTCTTGCCGTCCAGCGTCTTGATCGCCATAGCCGTGTGCGCCCCCGTCGTCACCGATCCGTGTCGGCTGGAAGTCTACGCACGCAATCTGATTGCGCGCACGCAACCGCGGCGGCGCATTTGCCCGGAAGAGACGCGAACCGGCCCTCGGCGGGCCGGTTCGTGACGGTTCACAACCGCTGGGTCATTTCTTCCTGATAAGTACGAATCGTCCTCTCGATCCCATTGGCATCGTCGTCGTTTCCTCGGTGCCGGGCGTCGTCGGCGCGCTCGCGCAGAACTCGAATCGCCTTCCGAAGCTCGGCGTCACTCATTCTGTGTTCCATATCACAATCATCCCTGACGGCTTCAGTTTTGACCAGACTCGGAGGTCTGCGGCGGCCGCTAGAACCCCACCTGAGCTGGACTATCGTCCAGCTTGCCGGGGCGGGGCGGCGGTCCTTCGCGGCGGCCGAGAGCCGGATCGACGGCGCGCGGCCCGCCGCCCGTGCAGACGGCACCGGTTCACAGTAGTGTTCACCGAGCCCCGCGGGCCGCGAGCGACCTCTGGTCGTTGCGATGCGCAACGCAACACTGTGGTCCTGAACAGGGGCGATGGGCACTCCCGCCTCGCGGCGCACACCCCTGCGATGGTGCCAGCAAACTCTCAGTGATTGAAACGGCAACCATGCAGCCACGCCCTCGACCGCGGACGCCGACGCGAGCACATCTCGGCCCGGGCCGAGTCCGCCCTTGAACTTTCAACGGTAGAACGGGCGTGACGAGCACAGAGAGTCCCCAAAAAGCCGACGATCCCCGAGCGAGCGGCGCGCGGTGATTGAAACATATATGAGATAAGCCCCGCTCGAGCGAACGGCGTTTTGCCTCTATGTCCGTGAGTTATCAATCGGTTATCATCGTGGTACGGTGTCGTTCACACGACTGACGCGCGCACGAGAGAGGACCCGGCGGCTCACAATGGCAGATTTTGCTGCGCGGTTGAACAAGCTTTTCGACACGGTCCACCCTCCGGGACGTAAACCGCATACCAACGCCGAGGTCGCGGCGGCGCTGATCGAGGACGGGCATCAGATCTCGAAGCCCTACATCTCCCAGCTCCGATCGGGCCAACGCACCAATCCCTCGGACGAGACGGTCGCGGCATTCGCCCGCTTCTTCAAGGTGAAGCCCGACTACTTCTTCAACGACATCTACGCCGCGAAGATCGACCACGATCTCGAGCTTCTCTCGCAACTCCAGGGATACGGACTCCGCAAGCTCTCGAGCCGCGCGTTCGACCTCTCCGAAGAGTCGCAGAATCTGCTCACGACGATGGCCGAGAAACTCCGCGCCAGCGAGGGGTTACCGGAGGTTCCGCCGGACGCGTCCCGCTGACGACGAGAGCCGTTGGGCGGCAACGAGTTCGCGGAGAATCGCTTCGGAGATCTACGTAGGACTCACGGGTGCGGGCCCGACGACACCGCCGGATTGCCCTGCCCGGCGTGGCTCCGTGGCGCATGATGGAGCAATGGTTGACAGACCGCAGCTCGGTCCCACGATCTTCGTCCTCTTCGGTGCCACCGGAGACCTGTCCAAACGCATGGTCCTCCCAGCGTTCTTCCAGCTCGCCCTGTCGGGGCTCCTGAACTCCGAGTGGATGCTGATCGGCACCGGGCGCGGCAACGTCTCCGACGATCAGTTCCGCGACCACGTGCACGACGTCGTGAACCAGTTCGGAGTGCCGCACGACGACGCCGACTGGGAACCGTTCGCCCGGCGGCTGAGATTCGCCGGCGGCGGTTTCACCCCCGACAATCCGGGAACACTCCCCGCGGCCGTGCAGCAGGCGCGGCAGGACCTCGGTGCGGCCGACGCGCAGTTGGTGCACTACCTGGCGCTGCCGCCGAGCACGTTCGCCGAGACCACCCGTGCGCTCGGCGCTCACGATCTGGCCCGCGGCGCACGCGTCGTGTACGAGAAGCCGTTCGGTACTTCCCAGGAGGCGTTCACCGAACTCGACGAAGCCGTGCACCACGTCCTCGACGAGAAGCAGATCTATCGGATCGACCACTTCCTCGGCAAGGAGAGCACCCAGAACCTGCACATCCTGCGCTTCGCCAACGGGATGATCGAGGGTGTCTGGAACCGGGAACACGTCGAGCAGATTCAGATCGACGTGCCCGAGACACTCGACATCGACGACCGCGCCCGGTTCTACGACGCCACCGGCGCCGTCCTGGACATGCTGGTGACGCATCTGTTCCAGGTCGCCGCCGAGATCGCGATGGAACCGCCCGAGACGTTGGGCGCCGACGATCTCCAATCCGCACGGGAATCCGTGATCGGGGCGTTCCGGCCCCTGGACACGGCCGACGTGGTGCTCGGCCAGTACGAGGGGTACCGCGACGTCGACGGTGTCGCGGACGATTCCACGACGGAGACGTTCGTCGCCGCCCGGTTGTGGGTCGACACGGACCGCTGGCGCGGAGTGCCGTTCCTCCTCCGCACCGGAAAGATGCTGGGCGTCAGCAAGCAACGGGTGAGCCTGGTCTTCCGCAGTCCGCAGGGCCCGCTCACCGACATTCCGCCGGACGGCGCCGTCCTGACGTTCGATCTGAAGGGCGACGGCGAGATCGACATCTCCATGGTCGTCAAGGAGCCCGGACCCGAGGACAGCCTGTCGGTGGGCCACCTGGGGCTGCCCCTCGACACGGTGCCGCTCGGCCACGCCCTCGCACCCTATTCGCGACTCATCCTCGACGTCCTGCACGGCGACCGGTCGCTGTTCACGCGCCCCGACGGCCTGGCCCACGTCTGGACCGTCGCCGACGCGCTCCTGCGTGACCCGCCCCCGGCCAAGCCGTACCCCGCGGGATCCATGGGACCGCCCGAGGCCGAGGACCTCGCCGCGCCGTGCGGGTGGCTGGTCACCGGTTCGCCGGACTGACCGGCCTCACGGGCCGCTCCGGCTAGTCCGCAGCCGAAACCGCGGTGTCCGCCTGCGCGAGAGCCGGGGACGACGAGCCGAACTCGGTGTACGCGTCCGCGAGTTCGAGGACCCATCGGCGCGGCGACATGCCCTGGGGCGGTGCGATCCATTCGGTGTCGAGAACGTCCGAGACGACCGGGTCGTGGATCCAGCGCGCGAGAATCTCGGCGCGCTCGGCCGTCGATTCCGGAAGTTGCTGTTCGTCCGTGTCGAGCATGCCCGCACCCGCCTGCAGGTACAGCGCGTCCATGACATGGGCGACGGCGTCCGAGGCGCGCAGAACGGTGGTGCTGCCCTTGCCGTCGCCCTCGACCACTTCGGGGAACCGGGTGACGAGCACCGAATGCAGAGTGTCCATGCGGCGCAGGTCCTGCCGTGCGCGCAGCCAGGTTTCGACGAGCACCCACACCGTGCCGACCGACACGATCACGGCCGCGACGGTGTACGCAGGCGAGGAGCCGACGATCCACGTCTGCCCCGACAGTTCACGCACCAGTCCCACGACGGCTGCCGCGAGGACCGTCGCGGATCCGACGACGATCAGCGAGATTCCCCGGCCGAGCGGGGTCCACGCGACGTGCCGGCCGCCGGTCACGACCACCGCGGTCAGCGCGATCACGATGAACACGAGCGCGGGGACGGGAATTCCACCGGCAAGCCCGATTCCGAGCACGAGGGCGATGGTGTAGACGATCACGGCCACCGCCCGCAGCGCCGGACGTGGGAGTATCGGCCACACGGAGACCGCGCCGACCGCGCTCGCGGCGGCGAACAGCGTCCATGCCAGTTCGAGGACGATCTCCGACAGGCCGGCCGTCGGGGCCAGGGTGTCGAGGCGACCGGCGACGTCCGGAACGGCGAGGGTCGACGCGATTGCCGCGCTGGACACGGCCACCACCATCGCCACCCGCAGTGGCGTCGGCTGACGCGCGGCGACCCGGCCGATCCGGGCACCCGCCGCCGTCCATACGACCAGCGCAATCAGCCAGCCCATCAGCCGATCGCCTCGTCGTATCGGAGCACGGACACGGGAGTACCGCGCCCCTGCATCGTCTTCAAACGGATGAGCAGCATCGACGCGAACGTCTCGGCCTCCCACTCGGCCACCTCGTCGGACGGCTGTTCGTCTCCCCGCCGCCGCGACCGCTGGCTGAGCATGTAGGCGATCAGATCGTCGCCGGCTTCGAGAGTCGCGGCCACGATCTCTGCGCCTTCGTGCCGAAACACGATGTGACCCAACTCGTGCGCGAGCGTGCGGTCGAGGTCCGGCAGGCCCGGCGCCAGCACGATGACGTCCCGGTCCGGGTACGCACGCCGCTGGCCGCAGACCCCGGGTGCCATCGGCTTCGTGAAATCGAGTTCGATGGAACGCTGCCGTTCACGGGCCACCGCGTCCACCACGTGCCGGAGCGTCACTGCCTCGGCTCTGGCCGCCGCGTCACACACCGCGTCCACGGCCGCCGCCACCCGACGATGAGATCTGTTCGCCCCCACGACTACACCCCTCCATTCGAAGCGGGCGGGAAGAATTCCGCCCGAGCGGCCGCGATGCGCGCCTGCTGTGCGCGCCCACCCCTGAAGGTCAGCGCTCCCGCTTCGCCGGCGCAGCACAGCAGCACGCCGACCCCACCGAGAACGGTGATCGCGGGCAACGGCTCACTGTGGACCACGGGAACCATTCCCGGCGGTGCGGCAGCGGGATCGCCCTGGGCAGGCGCCTGCGCGCCGGGCGATCGAGCGTCGCTGCCGGCGGTCTCCCCCGCTGGCCGGTCCTGGGGCGCCGAATCCGTGGAACCGCTCGCACCTGCCACGGCGGCGCCGGGAGCGGACCCTCCTGCCGGCGCTCCCCCGGACGCCGGGGGCGCGGCCGGGCTCTCCGCGCCCGGGGCGGCAGCAGCGTCGGAACCTACGTCTCCGGAACCCACGTCACCGGAGTCGTCGCCTCCGGACGTGTCCGGGCGCACAACCTTCGGTTCGGCCGGGGGCGGCAACTCGATCGGGTTGGGCGGAGCGACGACGACACGGGACGTCGAAGGAGTCGACGTCCCGGTAGGTTCAGCGGACTCGGTTGGTCCCGTGGTCCCGGACGGCTCCTGGGTCCCAGATGGCTCGGCCGTCTCGCTGGGCTCGGCCGTCTCGCTGGGCTCGGCCGTCTCGCTGGGTTCGGCCGTCTCGCTGGGTTCCTGTGTCCCGCTGGGCTCTCCGCCACCGCATCTGCTCCGGCTCTCGCACGGTGGGTCTGGATCTCGAGGTTTGCCACCGCCGGGAGACCCGGTGGAACCGTCTTCGCAGCGGCCGCCGTCGCATTCGTGGTACTGGGGGCCGGCGACGGCGTCGGACGGGAACGCCGAAACAGTGATCCAGGCGAGCCCAGACAGGAAGGCCGAGCCAGCCCGGCCACGGTCAGCCTTCGAAAGACGCGACGCGCGCTCACAATGCACCCCCCTCGTATTCACGACACGACACCACGTTCACGGCGACATCGCCGCTGTCATGGTAACGAGCGGATCGAGCGGAGGTGCTGGTGGTGCCGGTGTCGGGGAACCGGCACCACCAGCGATGCCCGAGCCAGGTGGGACTCGAGCAGCTTCGGTGAACCCCTACGGGCTCGGCGTTGCCGCCTGGAGGTGCTGATCGGTCAGGGTCGTCGCGGCGTCGGTTGGCCGACGGGAGTTCACAGAGCGTTTACCAGCAACATCGTCGCGGTGATGGTCGCAACCACCGTCGCCGGCTCGAGAAACTGCGAGATCTTGCGCATTGCCTGCATGTATTTCCACCCCGTGCGATCGACCCCTTGATGACCTACGGACAGTACACAGCATTCAGTTACCTTTTGGCAAATTTGAAGCGGAATGCCAGGTACCTCGAACCCCCGACGACGGCACTCACCTGGGCCGGAACGCAGAAGAGGCACTCTCTCCGGATGGAGTGAGTGCCTCTTCTGCGGTGGAGCTGAGGGGAATCGAACCCCTGACCTCTTCGATGCGAACGAAGCGCGCTACCAACTGCGCCACAGCCCCGCGCGGATCCTGCGATCCGCTCGGCAAACTCTAGCAGGCAACCCGCGGAGGGAGCGAATCGCCTGCACCGACGTGGCTTTCGGCCCGGATCCGAGGGCTACTCACCGGCGGCCCGGCGCATCGTCGCCTGCTGCATCGGCTCGTCGTCGAAGTGGTCGAGGTGATCGAATTCAGGGTCCTCGTCGTCCACCTCGAGGACGACGGCGCCCGGACGCCGCAGCCGTGCGGGGATGAGCCGGAGTTCGTCGTCGCTCCGGGATTCGACACCCAGCCGCGAGCGATTGAGACGCGCGGTCCGCCGCCGACGGATCTCCTGCTCGATCTGGACCTGCCGGCGCAGGTACGCCATGTAGGCGACGAGACCGGCCACGCCGGCCGCGAACGCCCACCACATCAGCGGAGAGATGATCAGGCCGAGCGCCGCCGACATGATCGTCGCGAACACCAGCCCGAGAAGCGATCGCTGCCGAAACCCGTAGCGGGCCTCGCGCGCGATCGCGTCGGCCTCGGGATCGAAGCCGCCACGTCCCCGGCGCACCGGCACGTACTCGCCGACCGGGGCCCGCTCACCGTCGAAATCGTCTTCCTCTGCGTGAGTGTCCACAAGGTCCTCCGCGTCGTAGCCGTAGTGGTCCGGTTCCGGTTGCCAGTACGGGTCGCTGCGGTGCCCTGCCGCGGGTCCACGCTGCACGGGACGTTCGTCGCCGCGGTGCAGCACGCGCGTCGCGAGTGCTGCGTCACTGGTTTGCCGAATTCGGGGGCGGTTGTTCACCAGCATCGGGACCAGGACGAAGAGCCACACGACGACGAGCCCGATCCAGAGAAACGAGTTCGGCATTCGGCGACCTCCTCCCAATCGTCTACCAGCATGGATACCGCTGTTGACCCATCCAGGCTAACCGCATGAACACGCACATCTTCGCAGACGCGCCGATCTCACCATACTCAGGTGCCACATGCGTAACGCGAAAATGTGGTGCTCGACATGCCTCGCACAGGCGAAGGAAACGATCGGGCAAAGACTCACCGAAAGCGGAGTCCCGCTCGGCGAGCTTTGATACCGTGAAATAACTGCCGCGTAGCTGGACGTTTGTCCATGTCCGATTCGGCGGACAAATCCGGGTGGATTCACCGGTCACGCCCAGACGGCGCCGGCGGTCACGCCCAGGTGGCTTTGCCACTCCGCACGAGCGAATCCGCGACGGTGCCGGGCACGTCCTCCACGGTCATGCCGACCAGAATGTGGTCGCGCCACTGCCCGTCGACGTCCAGATAACGCGCGAGCAGACCTTCCTCACGGAAACCGACATTGCGGAGCACAGCCTGGCTCGCCAGGTTCTCCGGACGCACGGTGGCCTCCACGCGGTGCAGACCCACGGGGCCGAAGGCGTGATCGAGCCCGAGCGCGAGCGCGCCGGTGGCGACGCCGAGCCCGTTGACGTCGCTGGCCACCCAGTATCCGATCCACGCGGAGCGCAGCGCACCCCGCACCACGTTGCCGATCGTGATCTGGCCGCAGAAATTGCCATCGAGTTCGATGGCCATCGGCAGCATGCGGCCCTTCCGCGCCTCCGAACGCAGACTGCTGCACAGTCCGGGCCATCCCGAAATATGATGGCGCGCTTCCCAGGGCGCCTCCCCCGTCGGCTCCCACGGTTCGAGGTGCGCGCGGTCACGGGTGCGCAGACGGCTCCACGCGGAGGCGTCACGCAACCTGATGGCGCGCACCGTGACGACGCCACCCTTCACCCGCAGGGGCCCGAGATGCGGAGGCCAACCGGGATGCTGTGTCATCTCGTCTCACACCGATGCTGTGTCATCTTGTCTCACGCCGATGCTGTGTCATCTCGTTCCACACTGCCGCAGTGTCATCAGCCACGCTGCGCCAGGAATGCCACGTCCACCTGGTCACCCGTCCGCACCTCGGTGATCTCGGGTTCGATGATGACGAGGCAGTTGGCCTCGGCCAGCGTGGCGAGCAGGTGCGAGGACGCGCCCGGCGCCCCGCCGAGAGCTTGGACGAGGTACTCCCCCGTGGCCTCGTCGCGCATGAGCTGACCACGGAGAAAACCCTTGCGGTTCTCGATCGACGTGATGGGTGCGACGGTGCGGGCGGTGACGACGCGGCGCATCGGCTGCCTGCGACCCAGTGCGATGCGGATCAGCGGGCGCACCATCACCTCGAACACCACCAGGGCGCTCACCGGATTGGACGGGAGCAGGAACGTCGGAACCTCGTCCCGGCCGAGCTGGCCGAAACCCTGGACCGATCCCGGGTGCATGGCGACCCGGTCGACCTCGAGGTTGCCGAGATCGGCGAGCGCGTCCCGGACGTCCTCGGATGCCCCGCCGCCGACCGCACCCGCGATGACGACGATCTCGGACCGGATCAGCTGACCCTCCACCACCTCACGCAGACGGCGCGCGTCGGCGTTCGCGATACCGACCCGGTTGACGTCGGCGCCGGCGTCGCGGGCGGCGGCGGCCAGCGCGTAGGAGTTGACGTCGTAGACCTGACCGGGTCCCGGGGTGCGGTCGACGTCGACGAGTTCGCCACCTACCGAGATGACGGACAGCCGGGGCCGGGGATGTACGAGCACCTTGTCGCGTCCCACCGCCGCCAGCAACCCGACCTGGGCGGCGCCGATGATGGTGCCTGCCCGGACGGCGACGTCGCCGGGCTGCACGTCGTCGCCTGCGCGGCGCACGTAGTCGCCGGAGCGGACCGGTTTGTAGATCTTGACGCGGGCCCGGCCGCCGTCGGTGCGGTCGAGCGGGAGGACGGCGTCGGCGAGCGTCGGAAGCGGAGCCCCCGTGTCGACCTTGACGGCCTGACGGGGCTGCAGCCGGATCGGCTGCCGCGAACCGGCCGTGACCTCGCCGACCACGGGAAGGGACAGTTCCACGGGCGCACCCTCGTCGTCCCGGATGTCGGTTCCGGCAGCCTGGACGTCGACGCTACGGACGGCGTAACCGTCGATGGCGGCCTGGTCGAACCCGGGAAGCGGCCGCTCGGTGACCACTTCTTCGGCACACAGCAGCCCCTGGGCTTCGGAGATCGCCACACGGACCGGCCGCGGCGCCACCGCGGCCGCGGTCACGATCGTCTGTTGCTCCTCGACCGACCGCAAGTTCTTGCCTCCCGAGCTTCTAGGATTCCGTCCGCTTCAATCGGTCGATCAGCCATTCGCGCAACGACGGGCCGTACTCTTCCATGTCCAACGCAAAGTCAACCGCAGCGCGGAGGTAGCCGCCGGGATTTCCGAGATCGTGTCTCGTGCCCCGGTGCACGACGACGTGAACGGGGTGGCCTTCCTTGATGAGGAGTGCGATGGCGTCGGTGAGCTGGAGTTCGCCGCCGGCGCCGGGTTCGATCCGCCGGAGCGCATCGAAGATCGCGCGGTCGAGGAGGTAGCGACCGGCGGCGGCGAACGTGGACGGCGCGTCCTCGATGGCCGGCTTCTCGACCATGCCGGTGACCTTGAGGACGTCCGGGTTCGTGGCGTCGGGGACCGTTTCGACCTCGAAGACGCCGTACGCGCTCACCTGGTCCTTGGGGACGTCGATGGCGCAGAGCACGGTGCCGCCACGCTTGCGGCGGACCCGGGACATCGTCTCGAGCACGCCGCGCGGCATCACCAGGTCGTCCGGGAGGAGCACCGCGATGGCGTCCTCGTCGTCGTCGAGGACCGACTCCGCGCAGCCGACCGCGTGGCCGAGGCCGAGGGGCTGGTCCTGGACGACGGACTCCACCTCGAGCAGGCCGGGAGCCTTGCGCACCTTTTCGAGCAGGTGGTACTTGCCGCTGGCCTCGAGCTTGCTCTCGAGGACGAGGTCCTCGACGAAGTGGGCGACCACTCCGTCCTTACCGGGCGACGTGACGATCACGAGCCGGCCGGCACCCGAGTCGGCGGCTTCTCCGGCAACGAGTTCGATACCCGGGGTATCCACGACCGGGAGCAGCTCTTTCGGCACGGTCTTGGTCGCGGGGAGGAATCGCGTCCCCATTCCCGCTGCGGGCACGACAGCCGTGCGAAAGGCGCTGGCGGTGTGCGGGGCGGCGTCTGTCATGCCCACACCTTAACTGTGCGGACCTACCAGTCAGTCACCAAGATCCTGTCAGCCGCCTCCCGGAACCCGCCGGAGACGCTGCCGGGCCGGCTCTAAGGTTGGGGCATGCACGCACGAACGAAGGACGAGTGGCGGCAACTGGTGCTCACCGGGCGGCGTGCGCTGACCCCCGAACTCCGCACCGCCGAGGACCAGGCGATTGTCGCGCTCGTCACACAGCAAATCGCCGGCGGATCGACCGTCTGCGCCTACGTCCCCACCGCGCTCGAGCCCGGGTCGCTGGACTTTCTGGACGCCCTACGGCAAGTCGCCGGACGCGTCCTCGTGCCCGTCACCCGCGGTCCCGGCCCGCTCTACTGGTCCGAGTTCACGGGCGCGGACTGTCTCGCCCCCGCGAGTTACGGCCTGCGCGAACCCACCGGACCGGTGCAGGAACCCGGCGAGATCCGTTCGGCCGACACCATTTTCGTTCCCGCCCTGGCCGTCGATCGACGCGGCGTGCGACTCGGCCGCGGCGCGGGCTTCTACGACCGCACCCTCGGGCTCGCCGCCCCCGGCGCGCGGCTGATCACGATGGTCCGCGACGAGGAACTGGTGCCCGAACTGCCGGAGGATCCTCATGACGTGCGTATGGGATGGGCCCTCACGCCCGGCTCGGGACTCGTCGCGCTCGGCGAACAACGGGGGCATCCAGGGCCCGGAATAGTTCCCTGATTAGCGTTGTTGGCACTGTCGACTGTAGAGTGCTAAAACCTGCGGTTTGACTACACAGTGCGGAGGAACCCAGTGCCCACTTATTCATATGCGTGCACGGAATGCGACAACCGTTTCGACATCGTCCAGTCGTTCAGCGATAACTCCCTGACCGTCTGCCCCGCATGCTCGGGCAAGCTGCGCAAGCTGTTCAACTCCGTCGGCATCGTCTTCAAGGGCAGCGGTTTCTACCGCACCGACAGCCGCGGCACGTCCGGAGCGGCCAGCGAGCCGGCCAAGACCGACTCTGCTCCCGCTGCCAAGTCGGAAAGTTCGTCGACGGCCTCGTCCAGCTCCACGAGCACCGCGACCGCCGCACCGGCCAAGGCTGCTGCCAGCTAGTTCTCGCGCTTTCGCGAGTTATCCACAACTTCTCGTCCATCCACAGGCGGGCCCGTTCGGCGTACCTACGGGCCTGCCGGTCTCCTAGCGTCGAACCATGTCGTTCGCCCCCGCCCAGACCGGTCACAACCGGTCGAACCGCGCACACCGAAGCCTGAGCCCGTCATGGGCCGACCGGCTGTCGGATCTCACCCATCCCGGCTGGGCCCGCACTCTCGCCGCCAGGCGCGTCCTGGCCGCCGCACTCGTCTGCCTCGCGCTGGCCCTCTTTGCCCGAGGGGACCCCGGCTCCGCCCGCTCCGGGGTCGTGGTGGCCGCGCGTGATCTGCAACCCGGCGTCGTCCTCACGGACGCCGACGTGGAACTGGTCGAATTCGAGGCCGGGAGCCTCCCCGACGGGGCCCTCACCGCCGTGTCGGATGTCGACGGACGCACCCTCGCCGGACCGACCCGCGCCGGTGAAGCCCTCACCGACGTCCGGGTGCTGGGCCCACGCCTCGCCGCTGCCGCAGCGGGCATGGACGACGCACGGATCGTCCCCGTCCGGCTCGCCGACCCGGCCGTCACGGAACTCCTGCGTGAGGGCGATCGCGTCGACGTGCTGACGGTCGATCCCGGCACACCAGCGAATCCGGACCGGCGGTCCGGAGCCACCGTCCTGGCGTCCCGCGCCGTCGTCGTGCTGGTGACTCCGTCCGAGAACGGACGTGACCAGCGCGAACGGGTGGTGATGCTGGCGCTTCCCGCGTCCGACGCCACGACGGTGGCCGCAGCGTCCCTCACGAGCGCGATCACCGTGACGTTTCAGTGACCCGTCACGCGGAGCCGGGCTGATCTAGGCTTTTCCGGGAGACAGTGATGGATGACTTGCCACCCACTCGAGGAGACGTCGACATGCTCAAGGGATTCAAGGACTTCCTGCTCCGGGGGAACGTCCTCGACCTCGCCGTCGCGGTCGTAGTCGGAGCCGCGTTCACCGCCATCGTCACATCGTTCACCAACAACGTGATCAATCCGCTGATCGCCGTTGCGGGCGGCGCCAACGACCTGGGTTGGGGTTATCAGGTAATCGCCGACAACCCGGCCACCTTCATCAACATCGGCGCCGTCATCACGGCCGTGATCAACTTCGTGATCATCGCCGCGGTCGTGTACTTCATTCTCATCGTCCCGGCCAACGCCGCGAAGAAGCGGTTCATCACCGAACCCGCAGACAAGAAGGCCAGCGAGGCCGACCTGCTGATCCAGATTCGCGACATCCTCGAAGCGAGCCTCCAAACCGACGGGGCGGCAGCGAGTTCCGACGGAGCGCACGCCATGCCGGCGGAGAAGGCCGCGAAGCTCGAGCAGACTCGCGAATAGCGTTTCGACGACTCCGGGCCCGTGCAGCAGCTGCTTGCACGGGCCCGGAGTCATGAGTGGAACGAATATCAGCCGAGGCTGAAGGGCTGTCCCCACAGGGTGACGGTGCTGCTCACGTTGTCCGTCTCCACGGACACGTTCACGTACGACCGCGCCTGCGCGTAGCCGGCGCAGCCGCTCACGCCGAGGGTCGAGTCGGCCCAGGAGACCGAACCGTCGGTACCCTCGAAGCTGTTGTATGCCGAGTGCGACTCTCCGCCGTAGGCGTCCGCCGCCTCGAGGTCGATGATGTCGACGCTGACCGCCTCACCGGGGCCGAGGGTAACAGCACCACTGCCGGCGGGCGTAACGGGAATGGATGTGGCAGCCCCGGTCACGAGGTCCGCGAGGTTCCCCGATTCGACGCCCGCGCCGGCTTCTGCGCCGAAGTCGACCTGGCAGGCGAGGACATAGCCGGGCTGGATGTCCGCACCGGTCGCTCCGGCGCCGTCCAGGTGGACCGAGGCCTTGCCGTTGACCCAGACGTTGCGGTGCAACGGCGTCGCACCCAGCGACGGCGAAATGTTCGCGCTCTCGTCCGTCAGGTTCACGTGCACCACGGTGCCGTCCGCCAACGTCTGCGTGATCGAACCACCGGGCAGCGGCACGAACGTATCGGCGTTCGCCGCACCGACGGAGAAGAAGCCCATGGTCGCGGCAGCAGCGGCACCGACCGCGGCCAGGCGCACACCGTTCTTACGGTTGATGATCATTGTTCCCTCTCAGGGATAGAAGCTCGCACACGCGAGAAAGTGGGTGGAAAGAACTGCGAAAGAAGACCGAAATCAGCCGATGCTGAACGGCGCACCGTACAGAACCGTCTTCGAGTAGTCGTTGCCCACGATCTCCACGACCGAATACGAACGAGCCTGCGCGAAACCACCGCACTTCTGAACCTGCAGCTCCGCGTCCTGGTACTGCAGCGCGTACACGCCGTCCTTCTTGATGTCCTTCGCACCGAGCGGCACGTACTTGACCTCACCCGCGGCCAGCGGAACCGACAGACCCGCGCTCGCCGAAAGCGAGTCCAGCCCCAGGCTGAACGACGGGTTCGCCGACAGACCCGTGATGTCCACCTGGCAACCCACGATGTACCCGGTCGACACCCGCGACACGCCATGCGTCGTCGCCGCATTCGTCCCGTTGTAGGTACCCGCGCTGTTGGCCGGCGCGCCATTCGCGGCCGGAACCTCGGTGACCTCCTTGATGCCCTTCACATCGGCAGTCACAGTTCCCGACACCCACGCCACACGACCGGTACCGTTGGCAGCCAACGACGGCGACGACAGAGCGCTCTCGGCGGTACGCGTCAACGTCGCATTCGGACCGGTCTTCGAACCATCAGGCAGCGGGATGAAAGTATCCGCGCTCGCCGCACCAGTAGACATCAAACCGAGTGCAACAGCCGCAGCAGCACCCAGGCCTGCAATACGGGCGCCACGGCGCAGGCCGGACTTGCGGTTCTCGCTCATTCGTTCCCCTCATCAGGCGTGTCTTCTCCGACCATCGGAGATCTCCCAACCGCCTAGCGACGGAATAAAATTAATGCACCTGAGGCCGAAAAGTTATACCGCCATGAGTGCATTTACAGAAGCGTTACCGAGCGAAGTTAGGTTGATCTGCGCGTAATAGGGATCTATAGCCATTATGGAAAAAGCAAACCGGGGGGCGTGACCATTCTCACGCCCCCCGGTTCCCGGAGGTTCTATCTATTTACGGAAAACCCGATCAGCCGATGCTGAAGGGCTCTCCCCACAGAGTAACAATGCTGCTGACGTTGTCGGTGCTCACGCCCACCTTGACGTAACTGCGGGCCTGGGCGTAGCCGGCGCAGCCGCTCACTCCGAGGGAGGAGTCGGCCCAGGTGACCGAACCAGACGTGCCCTTGACGGTGTTGGAACCACCGTGCGTCTCCGCACCATAGGCGTCGGGCGCCTCGAGATCGAGGACCTTGACGGTCTTTGCCTGGCCGGGGCCGAGGGTGATGCCGCCGCTGGTGCCGGCATCGACGGGGAGCGTGTCGCCCGAGATCAGGTCGCTCAGCGCCCCCTTGGTACCGCCGGTTGCGCCGCCCTTGGCGCCGAAGTCGACCTGGCAGGCGAGGACGTAGCCGGGCTCGATCTTGGCGCCCTTCGCGCCGGCGCCTTCCAGGTTCACCGAGGCCTTACCGGAGACCCACACGTTGCGGTGCAACGGCGTCGCACCCAGCGACGGCGAAATGTTCGCGCTCTCGTCCGTCAGGTTCACGTGCACCACGGTGCCGTCCGCCAACGTCTGCGTGATCGAACCACCGGGCAGCGGCACGAACGTATCGGCGTTCGCCGCACCGACGGAGAAGAAGCCCATGGTCGCGGCAGCAGCGGCACCGACCGCGGCCAGGCGCACACCGTTCTTACGGTTGATGATCATTGTTCCCTCTCAGGGATAGAAGCTCGCACACGCGAGAAAGTGGGTGGAAAGAACTGCGAAAGAAGACCGAAATCAGCCGATGCTGAACGGCGCACCGTACAGAACCGTCTTCGAGTAGTCGTTGCCCACGATCTCCACGACCGAATACGAACGAGCCTGCGCGAAACCACCGCACTTCTGAACCTGCAGCTCCGCGTCCTGGTACTGCAGCGCGTACACGCCGTCCTTCTTGATGTCCTTCGCACCGAGCGGCACGTACTTGACCTCACCCGCGGCCAGCGGAACCGACAGACCCGCGCTCGCCGAAAGCGAGTCCAGCCCCAGGCTGAACGACGGGTTCGCCGACAGACCCGTGATGTCCACCTGGCAACCCACGATGTACCCGGTCGACACCCGCGACACGCCATGCGTCGTCGCCGCATTCGTCCCGTTGTAGGTACCCGCGCTGTTGGCCGGCGCGCCATTCGCGGCCGGAACCTCGGTGACCTCCTTGATGCCCTTCACATCGGCAGTCACAGTTCCCGACACCCACGCCACACGACCGGTACCGTTGGCAGCCAACGACGGCGACGACAGAGCGCTCTCGGCGGTACGCGTCAACGTCGCATTCGGACCGGTCTTCGAACCATCAGGCAGCGGGATGAAAGTATCCGCGCTCGCCGCACCAGTAGACATCAAACCGAGTGCAACAGCCGCAGCAGCACCCAGGCCTGCAATACGGGCGCCACGGCGCAGGCCGGACTTGCGGTTCTCGCTCATTCGTTCCCCTCATCAGGATTCGTGCAGGTTCCCAGCCCCGACGATCGAAGCTGAGGAGTGGTCCATTTCGGGCCCAGCGCAGTATTCGCAGCAAAGGTGTCCGTAGCGTTAACTGCGGACGTCCAGTTGCCGGAATTTCGACACTAGAGACAAACCTCACCAAGAGGCTGGTCTGGGCGACGACGTGGCACCACGCCCCGCCCTCCATCTTCGTACTGACTCGTCAGGGACATTAACCTGAGCTAAGAACCGGGGCAACGTGATCAGCTCGTGACGCAATTGTGATGTGCCTCACAAAGTGGGAAACGAAACATTACCTGCGGGTAGCCACGCTTTGGGCTGATGCGAATGAAATCGGCCGTACCAGTGGTTTTCCTGGCGCGAATTTTCCGGTTACCGTTGGCCACACTTAGATTCTTCCAGATTTCAATCAGGCGCTTACCAGTGATGAGGGGGAACCTGACGCCGAATCCACTCCTCGGACTCCATGCGCCTGTCCACATACTGAGATGCCTCGTCCTGCCCGCGTTCGTCGGCCGTGGTGGCGGGGAAGACATCCCCGAAGATGCGTTCGAGCCGGGCCCTGTCGATCGGGGCCCGGCTCGGAACTGCCTGCTCGTCGGGCTCGCTGTGCGAACCCGGCTCGTCGGAACGAGAAATCGTCTCAGCCTTCCAGACCGGACAATTCGGAAATCACGTGTGCCGCGAGCGGCGTCAGGGTGGCCATGCCGTCCCGGACCGCGGCGCGAGAGGACGCGAGGTTCACCACGAGTGTGCTGCCGGACACACCGGCGAGCCCGCGGGAGAGACCGGCGTCCAGCGAACCGGCGGCGAGACCCGAAGACCGGAGGGCCTCCGAGATTCCCGGAATCTCGCGGTCGAGGACCTCGGCGGTGACGTCGGGGGCGACGTCGCGGGGCGACACGCCGGTGCCGCCGACGGAGACGACGAGGTCGACGCCGCCGATGACGGCGGTGTTGAGCGCGTTACGGATCTCCACCTCGTCGGCCGCCACCGCGACGATGGCGTCGACGATGAAGCCGGCCTCGTTCAGCAGTTCCGTCACCAGAGGCCCGATGGAGTCCTTGCCGTCACCGTGAGCGGTGCGGTCGTCGACGATTACCACCAGCGCGCGGCCGGCCAGCGAGGCTTCGATGTCCATGGTCCCTACCGTAGTGGCCCCGTTCAGAACGGACTCGACCTGCCCGAGAATCCCCGTGTTCATCAGCGGCCGCCCTGTTCGGCGGTTCCGAGCGTGACGTCGACGGTCTTGGAATTCGATCCGTTCCCGTCGGTGTAGGTGATGGACACGTTGTCTCCCGGTGCGTGTGAACGGATGGCGGCGATGAGCGCGTCGCCGCTGGTGATGACCCGGTCGTCGACCTTCGTGATCACCGAGCCCTTCGGAATTCCCGCCTTCTCCGCCGGGCTGCCCGACGTGACCTCGACGACGGTGGCACCGTTGGCGGCGTCCTGCGACGGGACCTGGATCCCGATGACGGCCTGGGTGGCCTTGCCCGTCTTGACCAACTCGTCCGCGATGCGCCGCGCCTGGTCGACGGGAATCGCGAAGCCGAGACCGATGGAGCCGCTCTGCTCGCCCGCGCCGGAACCACCGATACTCGCGATGGCGGTGTTGATGCCGATCAGCTGACCGTCCATGTTGACGAGAGCGCCGCCGGAGTTGCCCGGGTTGATCGCCGCATCCGTCTGCAGGGCATCGATGACGGTGTTCTGGTTGCCGGACTCACCGCTGGTCGACACCGGGCGGTTGAGCGCCGAGATGATGCCCTCGGTGACGGTCCCGGCGAGGCCGAGAGGCGAACCGATCGCGACGACCTGCTGTCCGACCTGCACGTTGCCCGAAGTGCCCAGCTCGATCGGGGTGAGGCCCGTCTTGCCGTCCACCTTGATGACCGCGAGGTCGGATACCGGGTCGGCGCCGACCAGCTTGGCGTCCGCGGTGCTGCCGTCCGAGAACGCGACCGTCAGCTTGCCGCCCTTGGCGGCCGCGCCCGCGACGTGATTGTTGGTGAGGATCATGCCGTCGGACGAGATGACGATGCCGGATCCCTCGCCACCGGAACCGCCCGCCGTCGCCACCTCGATCTGGACGACGCTCGGGACCACCTTGTTCGCGACCGCCTGCACCGACCCCGCCGGTGCATTCGCGGCCGGGGTCGCGGTGTTGTTCTTGGGGGCGTCGAGGGAGTTGGTCACCGCGGCGCCGCCGCCGTTCCGATCCGTCGCCAGCGAACCCACGACGCCACCGATGCCGCCGCTCACGAGGGCGAGCGCCACAGCGCCCACCACGATCGCCGTGCGTGCGGGACGTTTCGTCGCGGTCGCCGTCGACCCCCCGGCGGTCTGTCCGGGCCCCTGCAGGCCGGGGAACGGGCCCTGAGGCGTCCCCGGCTGCCCGGCCGCATGCTGGGCACCCGGATGTCCCGGAGCGCCGTGCTGGGGGTGCCCGAACTGCTGGGTGGGCTGGTGCGGCACACCGTACGGATTGCCCTGGGGGTACCCGGCGCCGTAGGCCTGCTGCCCCGCCGGACCGCCCGCGGGGTTGTGCGGAGTGGTCGGGAACTGCTCGGTCGGGTGGTACCCCGGCGTCGGCGGCTGCGGCTGTGGGTTGGCCGGCTGGTCGGGGCGCCCGCCCCGGTCGCCACCGGCGTTCTCGCGGCTGTCGCCGTCGTGGCTGTTTCGATCCTCGCTCATCGCATCACTTCCATCTCCCGCGACCACCCGCAGGGGCAGTCGCACCGTCTCTGTCTACGAGAGTGCCCGGTGGGACTGAGAGGGTCCTGAGACCGGCCTTTGAGTTAGCCGAGACCTCGAGCTTCGAGCCTATTCCGCTTCCGGTTCCCCCGGAAGGACGATGCGGATGAGCGCACCGCCCCGTTCGGAGACGTCCACCGCGATCGTGCCGCCGTGCTTGACCACCACCTGCCGGACGATCGCCAGCCCCAGCCCGGAGCCGGGCATCGAGCGCGACGCCGTGGACCGGTAGAAGCGGTCGAACACCAGCTCCCGGTCCTCCTCCGGAATACCCGGGCCCGCGTCGTCGACCGTCAGCTCGAGAAGTCCGTCGCCTGCCGGTCTCATCGCCACCCGCACCTGCTCACCGGTCGGACTCCACTTGGCCGCGTTGTCCAGGACGTTCAGCACCGCCCGCGACAATCCCGCGTGGTCGCCGTAGACGAACCAGGGAACGGTGACGGCGGTGAAGTCGATCTCGTTCCGCCTGCGTCGCGCACGCTCGAGGCTGCGGTCCACCACTTCACTGAGATCGACTCTCTCGAAGACGGTTTCCGGTGCATCCTCGCGGGCGAGGTCGACGAGGTCGCCCACCAGCTGCGAGAGTTCCTCGATCTGCGCCACCACGTCGGTGCGCAGTTCGGCCATGTCCTCGTCCGGAATGTGCGGCGCACCAGGACGACTCGATGCGATCAGCAACTCCATGTTGGTGCGCAACGACGTGAGCGGCGTCCGCAGTTCGTGTCCCGCGTCGGCAACGAGCCTGCTCTGCCGCTCCCGCGATTCCGCGAGCGCCCTCAGCATGGTGTTGAAACTTTCGGTGAGCCGTGCGAGTTCGTCGTTGCCCGTCACCGGCATCGGTGTCAGGTCGTCGGTGCGCGCCACCCGTTCCGTGGCGGCGGTGAGCCGGGCGATCGGACGCAGACCGGTGCGTCCCACCGTTGTTCCGGCGGCGGCCGCGAGGACCACCCCGCACCCGCCGACGATGAACAGCACCCAGGCAAGCCGGTCGAGCACCGCCCCCGTCGGCGCCAGCCGCTGGGCGATCACCAGCGTGCTGCCGTCCTGGGTGCGCTCGGCCAGCACCCGCTGGTTGTCCGCAGTGCGCAGGGACGTCTCCTGCTCGCCGCGCGCCACCGACAGCTCCGGCTCGCCGATCGGCACATTGGAACCCGGTGGCGTGTACGTGTCGAGGTCCGGAAAGACCAGCGCCACACTGATGTCCGTCGTGTACAGCGTCGCGCCCGCGATGTACCGCGGATCGAACGTCACGAGGTTGCTGTCGATCAGCGCCGACGCGCGGTTCCGCAACTGATTGTCGACATCGGCGTACAGGGCCCGCGACACCACTGCGTACGCCGCGATCGCCATCACCGCCACCGCGATGGCCACCACGGACGCGGCGAGCAGCGTCACCCGCCACCGCAACGAGACCGACCGGGTCAACGGCATCGGAGGCCGCATCTCGGGCGGTAACGGAATCGGTCCTGTGGGGTACCGGGAAATGTGGTGCGTGTCGTGCTTCGCCGCCCCCGACTTGGGGGCAGTTCTGTGGAACGGAACAGCCATCACGGAGGAGTCTCCCGCAGCACGTAGCCGACCCCGCGGACGGTGTGCAGCAGGCGGGTCTCGCCGTCCGCCTCCGTCTTGCGGCGCAGATATCCGACATAGACCTCGAGCGCGTTGCCGGACGTCGGGAAGTCGTAACCCCACACCTCCTCGAGGATGCGGCCGCGGGTGAGCACCCGGCGCGGGTTGGCCATCAGCATCTCGAGGAGCGAGAACTCGGTGCGGGTGAGGCTGATGGACCGCTCGCCGCGCGTCACCTCGCGGGTGACCGGGTCGAGCGTGAGGTCCTCGAACGTCATCTTCTCCGAATCGATGCCCGGCTCCGGGGCGGCGCGGCGCAGCAGCGCACGCAACCGGGCCAGCAGCTCCTCGAGGGCGAACGGTTTCGGCAGGTAATCGTCGGCTCCGGCGTCCAGGCCCGACACCCGCTCCGACACGGAATCGCGCGCCGTCAGGACGAGAATCGGCAGGTCGTCACCGGTGCTCCGCAACCGGCGGCACACCTCGAGACCGTCCAGACGCGGCATCATCACATCGAGCACCAGCGCGTCGGGGCGCGCGTTCGCGACCTTCTCGAGAGCGTCGATACCGTCGACGGCCAGTTCCACCGAGTACCCGTTGAAGCTGAGCGACCGCCGTAAGGACTCCCTCACGGCGCGATCGTCGTCGACCACCAAAATGCGCATACCCGACAGTTTGGCCCGATCAACTGAGATATGTCTGAGAAGGGACCGCTAATGGGGATGTCGCCGGTCACTCGACGACGCGCGGACCCGGCAGACCCCAGTTCCGCCACAACGCCACCAGCCGCAGCGCGGACGCGAACACCGTCCCCACCACCAGCGCCACATCGGTCCCCGAACCCCACTCGCTTACCGCGACGACCAGCGCCGAACCGAGCAGCGCCGGCACCGCGTAGAAGTCCCGCTGCAGCAGCAACGGGACCTCGTTCACCAGCACGTCGCGCAGGATGCCGCCGCCGATCGCCGCCGTACCGCCGATGAGGCACGATGCCAGCGGACTCGCCCCGTGGTCGAGCGCGATCACCGCGCCCGTGCTCGCGAACAGGCCCATCCCCAGGGCGTCCAGCACCAAGATCTCCCGGCGAAGCCGCCCTACAGTCGAATGCAGGAAGAACACCAGCAACGACATGACGAACGACGTGCCGAGGTTCGGCCAGCTACCCAGCGACGTCGGCGGGTGGATGCCCAGCAGGACGTCGCGGACGATGCCACCACCCAGAGCGGTGAACACACCGACCACGCACACACCGAAGATGTCGAGGCGCTTCGTCACCCCCACCAGGGCGCCCGACGCCGCGAACACCGCGATGCCCACCAGTTCCAGGATGTACAGCAGCACCCGCCAAGGTTCGCACGGCGTGCCTTCGGCCCGTGAGTACTTATTAACGTGGGGCGGTTAACAAGTACTCACGGGCGCTGGCGCTGTCCCTCTCTCGATTCGGGTTCTGCGTAGGGTGATTCGCCGCTCTCGCAGGGGTCCTCGTGGAACTGCCCGAACGGGTCGGGCCACGACCGCCATCCGGCCTCGTCCGCGAGTTCGTCGTCGGTGACGAGCGCCCACTGCAGCGTGCGGTCGATCTCGGTGGGGTCGGCGGTGTGCACCAGCACCACGATCGACGTGTGCCGGTCGCCGAAGCGTTCGTCCCAGCACAGCGCTGCCATCGCACGACGCGCGACCCCGACCTGCTCCTGCTCCTCCGGGGTCATGGCCGCCAGCCAGCGGTCGGCGGCTGCCACCCGCAGTCCCCCACCGGCCGACTCGAGCCACAGCGCCTCGTCCGGCTGCGTCGCGACCCACACGCGTCCGCGTGCGGTGACGACGCCGTCGAGGAGCACGTCGACGGCCTCGTGCAGCCGCTCCGGATGGAACGGGCGGGTGGCGGTGAACTCGACGAGCATCACGCCGCAGTCGTGGGACAGCGGCGGCTGCCCGCGCAGCAGCGGTGAGTGGGCGTGGGACGGCTCACCGCGTCGCGCGCCGGCCGGGATGTCGAGGAGCAGTCGTTCGACGTCGGGGGTGACCCCGCCCCAGCTGATCGGTGCGCCCGGTGCGAGCCGCGCCAGGACGGCGTGAAGCCTTGCCTGCTGCCAGCCGTCGCCCGCGCTGCCCGACACCACCAGGGCGTCGGCGAAATCCACCTGCCCGACCGCGACCTGCGCCACGGTGCGGTCGTCGTCCAGCGCGTCGTCGCCGGTGGCATCGGCCAGCCACGACCGCGCGTCGAGGCAGGTGACGACGCCGTCGACGCGCACGTCCCGCGACGCCGGACCGTCGATCTGCCCGACCGCACCAGACACCGACACGTGCTCGACCGCCCAGCAGACGGCCTCGGGTTCGAGCCTGCGGTCGAGGTGCAGCACGATGCGCTGCACCGAACTGCGGGTGTGCAGGCGGCGGATCAGCGGGAGGAGGTCCTCGCGCAGCGTGCAGGAGATGCAGCCGTGTGTCAGTTCGAGGATGCGGAGGCGCTCGCGCGGCGCCCCCGACTCCAGCGTGGTGACGGTGCGTCGCACGACGCCTTCGTGCACGAGGTCGAGGTCGTGATGCACGACGACGGTGCCTTCGCGGAGCAGCGAGCGCGCCGCGTCCTCGGTGGGGCCGCTCCAGCCGGATACCAGGATCAGCGGCGTCCGGCCGTCGACTATCTCGTTCACGAGCACCCTTTCGATAACGATTGTCATTACGTGGACAGAACGCTACATTGGAATCTCATCGTTGTCGAAAATGATTGTCATCCCCCTCTTGCGTAGTTGTCGCGGAGGGCAGAGAGGAACGCCCATGTCGCCGCACTGCCAGGTGACCGGACGCCAGCCAGGATTCGGCAAGTCCGTCTCGCACTCCCACAAGCGCACCAACCGGCGCTGGGATCCGAACATCCAGAAGAAGACGTATCTCCTGCCCAGCGAGGGCAGGCGGATCACCCTCGCGCTGTCCACGAAGGGCATCAAGACCGTCGACCGGGACGGCATCGAAGCCGTCGTCGCCCGGATCCGGACCCGCGGGGAGAAGATCTGATGGCCGCCCGCAACGAGATCCGCCCGATCGTGAAACTGAAGTCGACGGCAGGCACCGGATACACGTACGTGACCCGCAAGAACCGCCGCAACGACCCGGACCGTCTGGTGATGAAGAAGTACGACCCGCTCGTGCGGAAGCACGTCGATTTCCGAGAAGAGAAGTAGAAGACACCGCACATGGCAAAGAAGTCGAAGATCGCGAAGAACGAGCAACGCAAGATCGTCGTGGCACGCTGGGCCGAGCGTCGCGCGGAGCTGAAGGAGACCATCCGCCGCCCGTCGAGCAGCGCAGACGAGCGCGCGGAGGCCCGAGCGGCACTGCAGCGTCTGCCCCGCGACGCGAGTCCGGTACGATTGCGCAATCGAGACGCTGCGGATGGACGTCCGCGCGGCCACCTGAGGAAGTTCGGGCTCTCTCGCGTGCGTGTTCGCGAGATGGCGCACCGCGGGGAGCTGCCAGGCGTCCACAAGTCGAGCTGGTAAAGGAAGAAGATGGCAGTCAAGAGAGCACCGTCGAAGAAGCCGCGTCCCGTCGAGGGCCGCAAGCCCAAGAAGAACCCGTTGTTCGCGGCCAAGATCGAGTACGTCGATTACAAGGACATCAACCTCCTCCGCACGTTCATCTCGGACCGCGGCAAGATCCGCAGCCGCCGCGTCACGGGCCTGACCCCGCAGCAGCAGCGTCAGGTTGCCGTCGCCGTCAAGAACGCTCGCGAGATGGCTCTGCTGCCCTTCACGAGCCGGTAACTCGCAAGGCACCGAAAAGGCCCCGTAATCCTCGGATTACGGGGCCTTTCGTCATTCCGGTCAGCCGAGCGCGGCCTGCATGTCGGCGATCTCCCTCTGCTGGGCGGTCACGATGTCGGCGGCCATCTGCTTCGCGTCCGGGTTCTCACCATCGGCGAGTTCGACGTTCGCCATCTCGACCGCGCCCTCGTGGTGCTCGATCATCATGGTCAGCCATTGCCGGTCGAATTCGGTGCCCGACAGTGCCATCAGGGCGGCCATCCGATCGGCCGACATCATGCCGTCGCCGTGGTCCATGCTGCTGCCGTGGTCCATGCCGGACGCCGGAACCGGTTGTCCCCACTGCTGGAGCCACGCGGTCATCCGTTCCATCTCCGGTTGCTGCGCCGCCTTGATCGCGGCGGCGAGAGCGACCACGTCTGTGTTGTCGGTGCGGCCTGCGACCACGTCGGCCATCTCCACCGCCTGCGCGTGGTGCGGGTACATCCCGTTCAGGAACGCGATGTCGGCGTTGTTGAACCGCGCCTGCGATTCGACGACGGATGACGTGGCACCGGACGTCGACGGGGTGCCCGCCGAATCGGTGCTGCATCCGGTCAGGACGAGAGCAGCGGCCGCCGCGGCGGAGATCAGGGCTGTGCTGGTGGTACGCATGAGGAACTCCTCGGAATCAAATCGGAAAATGACAGTCGGATCCGCCGGGGCACACGCCCCGGGCTCCCTGTCACACCCGCAGAATCGAGAGTTCCGCCAACGACAACACCGTCCACGGCGGCGGGCCGCGCCCCGACTGCACCCGGCCGGCGCTCACCCGCGACCGTCGCGCCGCAGGATCCGCGGACTGCCACCACAGCAGCATCGCCGATGTCAGCGCGGCGATCACCACGATCACACCGGCACACTGGTGGCCGGTGAGATGGGGTTGCTCGCAACCGTCCCCGCCGCATCCGTGAGGGTCCTCGGCGTGGGTCGCGGTGGCCGAGGGTTGTTCGTGCACCGCGGCGATCGCGGTCGGCGCGATCAGGCTGTGCATGAGGAGCACCCCGGCGGCGACGACGATCAGCAGCGCGGCACGAGCCGCGACCCTCTGCCTCCGCCCGGTTGCCGTTTCCACAGGCACCACTGTAACCGGACATACCCGGCGGGGGTACTCAGGTGAGTGGCAACGCGTACCCGAGGACACTTCGTCACTCACGTGGGGCGGACGCCGGGCAGGTGAGTGACAAAGTGTGCCGGGGGACGCTTTCGCACTCACATGGGGGTGTGCGCGAGGGTCTCCAGGCCCTGCTGCTCGAGTCCGCCGATCGTGTCGGTGAGAATGACGAGCCCGCGGTCGTTCGCCCGGTCGAGCACGACAGTGCACTGGAAGCCGCCCGTCGCGCCGCCGTGCAGCGTGTAGTCCCGGCCTTCGAACGGGACGATCGACCACGTCAGCGCCCGGTAGTTGGCGCCGACCCACCGCGGATCCATTGCCGTGCTGCCCGGGACCGTGCCGTCGAGCAGAGCCCGGACGTACGTCGACATGTCGTCCGCCGTGGACCGCAACCCACCGGCCGGGGCGTACGCGTCCAGCGGCCACGGGTCCTGCGACCGGTGCAGGACGTCGAATCCGCGGGTGACGTCCGCGGGCAGGTCGGCGGCGGTGAGCGGCATCCACGACTGCGACAGTCCGAGCGGGACGAGCATGCGCTCGCGGAGCAGCGACGGGTAGTCGGTGTGCGCGGCCGCGGCCAGCGCCTGGCCGAGCAACGCGAAGCCGACGGTCGAGTAGGAGTAACTGCCGCGAGTGGTGAGCGGCGCCGACCGCAGTTGCTCCAGCAGCGTGTCCGGGTCGTACGTGAACGGGTTGGACGCGACCACCCAGTTCCCGACGGCCACCACGGTGTCCGTGCTCATCGGGAACTGCGCCAGCCCGGACGTGTGGGACGCCAATTCGAGCAGCGTCACGTCGCCGACCGGCGCGCCCTGCAGCGGCAGCACGTCCGCGACCTTCGTGTCCTCCCGCACCTCGCCGCGGGCGACCGCGTCGACGAACAGTCCCGCGGTGAACGTCTTGGTGACGGAACCGATCTCGTAGTCTGTGTCCTCGGTGGCCCCGAAGTTCGCGAACCGGGTGCCGGAGGAGTCGAGGTACGCGACGCTCGCGTGCTCGCGGTAGCTACGCCCGAGGACCTGCCCGGCGAGCGCGATCAGAGCGGGATCCCCGCTCGACGGCGGGGCCAGCGCCGACGCCACGGGCGCGGCACCCCAAGCAAGAGTCCACGCGCAGAACAGCGCGCAGAGAACGGTCGTACGACGCAGCATTGCGACTCCTCGAGCGCGACGGAACGCGCACACAGACGATGTTCCCGACCGGACGCTATTGTCACTCACCCGAATACCTGGCACTAGACTTCGGAAGGTTTGCCGACAGGAGGCATCCCTGTCGAGGAGGTGCCCCGCAGCGTGTCGGGAGTTGTTGCGGGATTCACCGTCATATTCGTGATCATCGCGATCGGCTACATTCTCGGCCGGCGTGGGACGCTGGGCGCGGAGGGCGAGTCCGTCCTGGGCAGGCTGGTGTTCTTCGTCGCCACACCGGCGTTGCTGTTCGAATCGCTCGCATCGTCCGACCTCTCCGTGATCTTCTCGCCCACACTGGCCGTCGCGGCTGTCACGGCATTGACGGTCGGCGCACTGTACATGGTCGTCGCGCGGGTGTGGCTACGCAGGTCCCTTCCGGAACTCACCATCGGCGCGCTGTCGTCCTCGTATGTGAACTCCGCGAATCTGGGCATTCCCATCGCGGTGTTCGTGCTCGGGGACGCGTCGTTCGTCGCGCCGCTGCTGCTGTTCCAGATCATCGCGTACTCCCCCATCGCCCTCACCATCCTCGACGTCACCACACTCCGGCGGGGCGGATCGCGACTCGACACGATCACCGCGCCGTTCAAGAACCCGATCGTCGTGGCGGGCGCGGCGGGACTGCTGGTCGCCCTGCTCGGCTGGACACCGCCGGAGGCGCTGATGCAGCCGTTCCGGCTCCTGGGTGGCGCGTCGGTGCCCGGTGCACTACTCGCGTTCGGCATCTCGCTGTACGGGGTGCGGGTGCTGGAGAAGGGAACGAGTCCGCGTCGCGACGTCGCGCTGGCGTCGGTGCTCAAGATTGTCGTGCAACCGGTGCTGGCCTATGTGATGGCACGCTATCTGCTCGGGCTGAGCGGCCACGAACTGTTCGCCATCGTGGTGGTGGCGACGCTGCCGACGGCGCAGAACGTCTTCGTCTACGCCAGCCGGTACGGGGTGGGAACGGTGATGGCCCGGGACACCGCGTTCGTCACGACTTTGGCTGCGATTCCGGGGATTGCGCTGGTCTCCGGCCTGCTCGCGGGATGAGGTTACCGTGGCTTATGCGCGTAATCGCCCTCGCAGTGCTGGCCTGCCTCGCCGTCGCCGGATGCGGGTCCGGTTCGAGCACCGACGAACCGACGATTCCCCCGGAGATCGCGTCCGCAGTGGGTCCCAGCCCGACCAATCCGTCGTCGGGGATGCCCATTCCCTCCGAGGTGCCCGGCGAGGACTTCGGCACCGTCTTCGAATCGCGCCCCGACATCGTCCGGGCGAATCCGACGCCGTTCGAGTCGTGGTCCCGCGCGGACGGCAACAAGGTGGCCATCCACTTCGTCACCGGAACCCCGGAGTGTTACGGCGCCGATGCGACGGTGAGCGAGACCGACACCACCGTGACGATCTCGCTGCGCACCGGCACTCTCCCGGAGGCGGCCGACAAGATGTGCATCCTCGTCGCCGTGTTCGGCACCCTCGAGGTCCAGTTGCAGGGGCCGCTCGGCAATCGTCAGGTGATCAACGGTTGACCTGGTGAAGCACTGGTTTCTCAACGTCTGCATTGCCACTGCTCTCCTCCAGGCCGTCTATCACGCCGTTCGCGTTCTCGTCTCCTACCGTGTCCTCGCTCTCGGCGGCGACGCCGTCACGATCGGCGTCGTAACCGCCCTGTTCTCGCTGGCGCCGCTGCTCGTGGCCGTCCGGATCGGACGCGCCGTGGACCGGCGGCACGCGGCCGCGGTTCTGCGGACCGGGGTGCTGCTGACCTCCCTCGGGGTCCTGGTGATCGCCGTCAGCGGCGACCTGATCGTCCTCGGGCTCGGCAATGTGGTCCTCGGGTTCGGGCAGATCCTCGTGACCGTCGCCGGGCAGGGTTTCATCACGCTCCTCTCCCCACCGGGTGAACTGGACCGCGGTTTCGCCGGATTGACGCTCGGCGTCTCGATCGGCCAGGCCCTCGGGGTGCCGCTGGTCGGTGTGATCGCGGCGGGCAGCTCGGACGGCGGCGTCGTCGAGACCACCCTGGCGTTGACGGTGATGGGTGCGGTGGCGCTGGCGGCGGTGCCGTTCGCCTGGCCGATTCGCGAACGTCCGCAGCCGGCGGGACCACCGTCGCCCGGCGACCGGCAGTCCGTATTCAGCATGATCTCGACGACGGGGATGCGGCCGGCCGTGTTCAGCAGCCTGATCGTGCTGGCGTCGGTCGACGTCGTCGTCGCGTACCTCCCCGTCCTCGGGCACGAGTTCGGTTTCAGCGTTTTGTTGGTGACGTTGCTGCTGACCGCGCGCACCGCGGCGTCCATCGTGTCGCGCGCGTTCCTGCCGTGGCTGCTCACCTGGGTGCCGCGGTCGAGACTGCTGGTCTCCGCCACGCTGTGCTCGGCGCTGCCCACCGCCCTGCTGCCGTTCGTCCCCGACCCGGCCGGGATGGCACTGCTGCTCGTCGTCGCCGGATTCTTCTGGGGCATCGGCCAACCCCTGACCATGACGTGGGTGGCCGGGCTCGTCACCGCCGCCAACCGGGCCGCCGCGTTGTCGCTGCGGCTGACCGGCAACCGGCTCGGGCAGGTCCTGATTCCGCTGGCCGCGGGCGCCGCGGCGGGAGTCGCGGGCACGTCGTCGATCTTCGTGATCACCGGCGGTCTGCTCGGCACCGCGGCGGTCTCGACGTGGCGTGCTGTGAGTACTTCTTAACCGCCGGCGGTTAACAAGTACTCACGGGTGCCGAAACGTCGCGCCCACCGACACACGACGCTCCACTTCGTCGGATGTGGCGTGCGTCTCTCCCCGACACACTGGTTCCCAGTCACGCGTTCGTCAGATCAGGGGTCAGGAGCCACACGATGAGCTATACCGGTGTCATTCCGAGCACGACCGACACACCCGGTCCACGGCGGGACGAGGCCGCCGTGTCGAGCGCGGTCCTGGCGTCCGGAGGTACCACCCCGCGGCTGCGTTTCGTCGACTCCGCGGATGCATGGCTCGAGCCGGCCGCCGTGATGGTGTGGCCGCAGGGCACCCCGCTGCTCGCGGAACTGGTCGCGTTGTTCGCCGACCTCGGGTTGCGGGTCGCGTCCCACGAACAGCTGCCGGACGGCGAGTCCGGCAGCCCGCTCGTCCACCGGTTCGACTTCAGCACCGGCGACTTCACTTGGGACGCCGAAACTCCCGGGCTGCTCTCCGACGCGTTCGAGGCCGCGGCCGCCGGACATCTGGAGGTCGACGGCTTCACCCGCCTCGTCGCCGCGGCGAACCTGACGTGGACGGACGCCGTCCTGGTCCGGGCGGCGTGCCGGTACCTCCGGCAGGTGGGGTTGGGACTGTCGGAACCGAACATCGTCGCGACCCTGTTGCGGCACACCGATTTCGTTCGCGGATTCCGCGACCTGTTCACCGCCCGGTTCGATCCCGCCGTCGCCGGCTCCGACCGTGAGAGTGCCGCAGCGGGCGCCGGGCGGGTGCTGCTCGCCGCGATCGACCGCACCGCGACGATGGACGAGGACCGGCTGCTCCGCGGACTGCTGTCGTTCACCTCGGCGGTGTTGCGCACCAACTGGTTCCGCCACGACCGCACGATCAGCGCCGCCCCTGCGGCCTTCAAGATCGACCCGTCGCTGTTGTCGCTGTCCGCGGCCGTGACGCCGTACCGTGAGATCTTCGTGCACTCGCCGATCGTCGAGGGCAGCCATGTTCGCAGCGGTCCGGTGTCCCGCGGCGGCCTGCGCTGGTCGGACCGCAAGGACGACTTCCGCACCGAGGTGCTGGGTCTGATGAAGACGCAGCACGTGAAGAATTCGCTGATCGTCCCGATGGGCGCGAAGGGCGCGTTCGTGGTGCGCACCGAGACGACCCCGGACGCGGTCCGCGCGGCGTACACGAGTTTCATCGACGGACTGCTCGACGTCACCGACGACATCGTCGACGGCGAGGTCGTGCATCCGCGCGACACGGTGATCTACGACGAGTCCGACCCGTATCTGGTGGTGGCGGCCGACAAGGGGACGGCCCGGTTCTCCGATCTGGCCAACAGCATCGCGACGCGACGCGGGTTCTGGCTGGGTGACGCGTTCGCGTCCGGCGGGTCCGCCGGCTACGACCACAAGGCGATGGGCATCACGGCGCGCGGCGGATGGGTCTCGGTGCGCAGGCATTTCGCGGAGATGGGCAAGAACGTCGACACGGACGCGTTCACCGTGGTCGGCATCGGCGACATGTCCGGGGACGTGTTCGGCAACGGCATGCTGCTCAGCCGCGCCATCCGGTTGGTCGGCGCGTTCGACCACCGGCACATCTTCCTCGATCCCGAACCGGATTCCGAGGCGTCCTACCGCGAACGCGAGCGCCTCGCAGCGGTGCCCGGCAGCAGTTGGGACGATTACGACCGCAGCCTCGTCTCGGCGGGTGGCGGTGTGTGGCCGCGGACCGCGAAGAAGATCCCGCTGTCGCCGCAGGTGCGTGAACGGCTCGGCGTGACCGCGACCGAACTCCCCCCGCACGAGGTCGTGAAGGCTCTGCTCACCGCGGACGTGGACCTGTTGTGGAACGGCGGAATCGGCACGTACGTCAAGGCGTCCACCGAGGGGCACGCCGACGCGGCCGACCCGGCCAACGACGCCGTCCGGGTCGAGGCGAGCGATGTGCGCGCCGCGGTGATCGGCGAGGGCGGCAACCTCGGTCTCACCCAGCGCGCCCGGATCGAGTACGCGCTGAACGGCGGCCGGATCAACGCCGACTTCATCGACAACGCCACCGGCGTCGCCACGTCGGATCGGGAAGTGAACCTCAAGGTCGCGCTGGACGCCGCCGTCGCGGTCGGCGAACTCCCCGCGGCGGAACGGAACACGCTGCTCGCCCGGGTCCAGGACGAGATCGGCGAATCGGTGCTCGCCGACGCCGCCTCCCAGACTCTCGCGATCAGCCTGGCCGAGGTCCACGCCCCGTTCCTGCTCGGACGCCACGAGCGGCTGATCGAGAACCTCGAGCGGGACGCCGGCATCAGCCGGGCCGCGGAGGTCCTGCCGTCGGCGGCGGAGCTGTCCGCGCGGCACCGCGCGGGCCAGGGACTGGTCCGGCCGGAGATCGCCGTTCTGCTCGCGCAGTCGAAGAACCTCGTCGTCACCGAACTGCTCGCCTCCCCCGTGCTCGACTTCGCGGTGTTCGACGGTGTGCTCGCCGACTACTTCCCGGCCCCCATCCGCGAACGCGTCCCCCGTCAGATCAGCGGGCACCGGCTCGCCCGGGAAATCGTGGCCGTCATCGTGGCGGGCGACATGATCGACCGCGTCGGACCGGGCCTGATCCACCGGCTGGAGGAGCGGCTCGGCGTCGGCACCCCCGAGATCACCGTCGCGTACGCCGTCGTCCGGCAGGTGTTCGACATCGACCGCCTGTGGAACGAGGTCCTCACGCTGCCCGGCGCGTCGCACCGGACCCGGCTGAACCTGCACTTCGGCATCCAGGACCTGATCGAGCGCACGACGTCGTGGCTGCTGCGGCACCGTGGCACGGATGCGCAAGAGCTGATCGAGCGCTTCGCGAAGCCGGTCCAGGAACTCACGGCCGCGCTGCCACGCCTCACCGGTGCGCCGGCGCAGGACCTGGCCACGCTGCGGATCCTGGCGCAGGCCTTCGCCCTGGAGACCACTGCGCAGTCGCTGGACGTGCCGATCACCCAGGTGGCCGAGACGTACCGCGAATTCGGCCGCGTGGTGGGCCTCGATTGGCTGTCGGAACGATTCTCCGTCGGCGAGACCGGGACCGCCTACTGGGAGGCCATGGCGGGTGCCGTCCTCGTCGACAACCTCCAGGAGCACTGGCACGGCCTGATCGGGCTCGTCCTGCGCGGCGCCTCGCCCGCGACGACCGCCGCCGACGCCGTCGCCCACTGGCTCACCGAACACACCACCGCCGCGGACCGCCTGGCACAGATGCTCGGCGAACTGCGCAGCCTCGACCGCGTGGACAACTCGAGCATCTGTGTCATCGACGCCGAACTGTCGCTCGCGCTGACCCGCTGCTGACCAGAACCACCTTTCCCGAACCGATCAGCACTTCAACCAAAGGAGCTCGAAAGTGCCTACTCTCCAACGTGATGTCGCCATCGTCGGCGCAGGCCCGTCCGGCCTGGCCGCAGCAACGGCGCTGCGTAAGGCGGGGTTGTCCGTCGCCGTCCTGGAGGCGCGCGACCGCGTCGGAGGCCGCACCTGGACCGACACCATCGACGGCGCGATGCTGGAGATCGGCGGCCAGTGGGTGTCCCCCGACCAGACGGCGCTGATCTCGCTGCTCGACGAACTCGGACTCGAGACGTTCGACCGGTACCGCGAGGGCGAATCCGTCTACATCTCGGCAGCAGGCGACCGCACCCGCTACACCGGTGAGTCGTTCCCCGTCGACGAGACCACTCGCAAGGAGATGGACCGCCTGGTCCAGATCCTCGACGACCTCGCCGCGCAGATCGGGGCCGAGGAGCCGTGGGCGCATCCGCTGGCCCGCGAACTGGACACGATCTCGTTCAAGCACTGGCTGATCGAGCAGTCCGACGACGCCGAGGCCCGCGACAACATCGGCCTGTTCATCGCCGGCGGCATGCTGACCAAGCCCGCGCACGCGTTCTCCGCGCTGCAGGCGGTGCTGATGGCCGCGTCCGCCGGATCGTTCTCGCACCTGGTGGACGAGGACTTCATCCTCGACAAGCGGGTCATCGGCGGCATGCAGCAGGTGTCGATCCGGATGGCGGCCGCCCTCGGCGACGACGTCTTCCTGAACGCCCCCGTGCGCACCGTCCGGTGGAGCGAGGACGGCGCGGTGGTACTGGCGGACGGGGACATTCGCGTGGAGGCCTCCCGCGTGATCCTCGCCGTCCCGCCGAACCTGTACTCCCGCATCTCCTACGACCCGCCGCTGCCGCGCCGCCAGCACCAGATGCACCAGCACCAGTCGCTGGGACTGGTCATCAAGGTGCACGCCGTGTACGAGACCCCGTTCTGGCGCGCGGACGGCCTGTCCGGCACCGGATTCGGCGCCTCCGAGGTCGTGCAGGAGGTGTACGACAACACCAACCACGAGGACACCCGCGGCACCCTCGTCGCGTTCGTGTCGGACGAGAAGGCCGACGCGATGTTCGCACTGAGCGAGGAGGAGCGCCGCGCCACCATCGTCGGTTCCCTCGCCCGCTACCTCGGACCGAAGGCCGCCGAGCCGGTCGTGTACTACGAGTCCGACTGGGGCTCCGAGGAATGGACCCGGGGCGCGTACGCCGCGAGCTTCGACCTCGGTGGCCTGCACCGGTACGGCAAGGACACGCGGACACCGGTCGGACCGTTCCACTTCTCCTGCTCGGACATCGCCGCCGAGGGCTACCAGCACGTCGACGGCGCCGTCCGGATGGGTCAGCGCACCGCCGCGGACATCGTCGCCCGCCTCGGAAAGTAATCCCGTCCGGTCATCGCCCGGCAGTCACGACTGCCGGGCGATGATCGCGAGCAGCAGTTCGGCGCGTACCCGCGCCACGTCCAGCCTGCAGTCGATCAGCGACTCGATCCGCGCCATGCGGCTGCGCAGCGTGTGCCGGTGCACGCCCATCGTCGCCGCCGCCGACTCCCAGTGCCCGTTCGCCTCGAGGAATGCCCGCAGCGACCCCAGCAGTTCGGTGCCGTTGGTGCGGTCGTAGTCGTCGATCGGCGAGATCATCGTGTCCGCCAGCGAGTTCAGCACCTCCCGTGTCGAACTGAACGCGAGCAGCGCGCTGCCGGTCAGCGCCGCGAATTCCAGCGGATCCGCGCCCGCCTCGGCGGCCGACGCGGCCAGTTGGGACTGTTCGATGGCCGCGACGAGTCCGGCGATCTCCCGCCGCCCGCTCAGCCCGGCACGGATGGCCTTCCGCTCCGGGGCGGACAGACTGCGCAGCATCGCCCGCGCGAAGTCCACGTCGTCGGTTCCGCGCAACAGGACGGTGACCCGCGCATCGTGCCTGCGCGAGAACAGTTGCCGTCCGGCCTTGTTCATGGCCACCGCGACCGCCGACTCCGCCCGTTCCGCGAGCGCCGGCGTCTCCGCCACGACCGTGAGTCCGCGGATCATCCCGTCCGCGTCGGCGGCGTGCCGGATCTGTGACCACGCGGGCGCGAGGTCGCGGTCCTCGGTGAGCAGCAGGCCGAGGGCGTGCGAATTGAGCCGGTTCTGTGCTGTCCGGAGCCGCACCGGTTTCTCGAAATCCAACGCGAGCAACGAGTTCGCGTGACCGAGCAAGATCTGGTCCACGTGACTGAGCGCGGTGGGACTGATCACGGCGAGGTGGCCGTGCGGGGTGCTGCCGACGCTGATCTGCTGCACCGTGATCGACGCGCCCGAGCGCGCGAGCGACACGCTGCTCGACGCCCCGCCGGTGCCCGCCTCCAGCACGTCGCGCAGTTCCCCGAGGACGTCCTCCGCGGGCTGCGCCGGATGCGCCTCCAGCACCCGGCCGGACAGGTCGAGGAGCAGGACGGTGGACGACGTGGCGACGGCGAGTTCGCGGACGGTGGCGCCGGTGCCGCCCTGGATGACGGCGCGGGTCATCCGCGGCTGGGCCCGGGACGCGCGCAGCACCGCCTCGTACTCCTGCTCCGCAAGACGGTTCATGACCCTCTTGACCACAGCCGCGAACGGGGTGGGCAGCGGAATCTCGAGCAGCGGCAGCCCGATCTCGTCGGCGACGATCACGAGGTCCTCGGGCACCTCCGGATGGGAGAGTCCGGTGCCGAACCCGACGGCCGCCACCCCGGCTTCGCCGAGTCCGCGCAGGTACCGCCCCCGGTCGGCGGCCGTCAGCGGCAGCCGGATACCGGTGGTGAGGAGCAGTTCGCCGCCGGAGAGCCAGCGGAAGGGGTCCTGCAGTTCGGTGGTGTGGGCGAACGTGATCTCGTTGCCGAGACCGGCGGCGCCACCCTTCAGTTCGAGAGCCAGGTCCGGCTGGGACAACATCCAGCGAACGGGAACGGTCATGTCGGCTCCTGCGCAGTGTGCGGTCGGGTCCGTGCCACCCTGACCGGTCGGAATCGGGATGGCGCTGGACAAGTTGGCCAGCTGAGCACGGACGACTACTCCATTGTGTCAGACGCCGACCTCGAACAACGCCGAAACGCAACATTAACGAATCAAGTTCGTTTGCCCTCTTGCGCCCGGGGCACACCCTCCGCATACTTAACGAATCCCATTCGCTAAGTGACCCACGTCTCACGCGGGACGCCACCCGAGACCCGGAGTTGTCGTTGTCCCACCCCAGGAATCCCACGTGACCGCCGCCGTCCGCGTCCCCCTGACCCTCGGCCGCGGTATCGCCACCTTCAGCGTCTTCGTCGTCGGCTACATCACGGCCAATCTCATCCCGCTCATGATCATCGCGATGGTCGACGACCTCGGCGTCACCCAGACCGTCGCCGGCGCCGTCCTCACCGGCTCGATGCTCGCCACCGCGCTCGTCTGCCTCGCGACCACCCGCTGGGCCGCCGGCCGCTCACGCCACCTACTCGGCCGCGTCAGCCTCGTCGTGATGGCCGCCGGGTTCGGCGTCGCCGCCCTCGTCCACTCCGCGCCGGTCGCGTGCGCCGCCGTCATCGTCGGCGGGATCGGCGCCGGTGGCGCGGTCGCGGTCGGCGGGGCCGCCCTGGCCGCGCTGAACAATCCGAACCGGGTGTCCGGGATCAACGGGCTCGTCAACCGCACCGCGGTCACCGGAGTCCTCGCGCTGATCCCGATCCTCGGCCTGCACATGACCAACGCCTTCGGGATCGTCGCGGTGCTGGCGCTGGCGACGGTGTTCACGATCACCTGGCTGCCGTCCGCCCCCGCCGTCAACGAGGACGACGACGAGCCGAGCACGGCACACACGCGAACCCCGTTGCCCCAGGGCGTCACCGAGAAGAAACTGGCCGTCGCCGGCTTCTCCCTCCTCGTGCTCTTCGCGATCTGGGCGATCGGCGAGGACTCGCTGTGGGCGGTGTCGGGCATCATGGGCGCCGAACACGCGTCCCTGACCGAACAGCAGATGGGTCTGGCCCTCAGCCTGTCCACCGCGGGCGGCATCGGCGCCGCCCTCGTCCTCACGGCGCTCGGTTCGCGCCTCGGCCGCACCGTCCCCACCGCCGTCCTCCTCGGACTCGGCGCGGCCCTCAAGCTGGGCTCCTGCCTGGCCACCGATTCGACGACGTACCTGGTGCTCATCATCGCCTGGAACACGGTGTACGCCGCGGCCTTCATCTACGTGGTGGCCATCGCCGCCGCGCTGGACCCGTCCGGCCGCTGGTCCGCCCCACTCCTCGGCACCTATCTGGTGGGGTCGGCGTTCGCCCCGCTCTTCGGCACGCTCGTGACCGGCGCCGTCGGGTACGTCGCGTTCGGCTTCGTCCTGGCGGGCATCAGCGTCGTCCTGCTCGTGCCGATCGTCTGGATCGCGCGCCTGTCGACGCGCACCGAACAGGCCTCCGCGTCACCCGGACAGGATCCCACCGCCCGGTACACCACCTCGGTCGTCGTCTGACGGAAAGAGAGAACACCATGAACACGGACACGACCCACTACCGCGGCGGCCGGATCTTCACCGCCGCCGAACCGGCCTGGGCCGAGTCGATGATCGTCCGGGGCGACCGCCTCACGTACGTCGGCGACACCGCGACCGCCGACACGCTGTCTGGCGACGCCCGCGTCGTCGACCTCGGCGGGGCGTTCGTCCTGCCCGGCTTCATCGACGCCCACACCCACCTGCTGATGATGGGACAGGCCCTGCAGAAGGTGGACCTGCAGAGCGCCGCCGACCTGACCGACATCCAGGACCGCATCCGCCGGTTCGCCGCCGAGAACCCGGACGCGCCCCGGCTCCTCGGCCGCAGCTGGCTGTTCTCCGCACTCGACGGGCACCCGCCGACGCGCCAGATGATCGACGCGGCCGAAGCCGACCGACCCGTCTATCTCGATTCCAACGACGTGCACTCGGCGTGGGTGAACACCGCCGCTCTGCGCGAACTCGGGATCGACGCGGACACCCCCGACCCGATCGGCGGCCGCATCGAGCGCGATCCCGACACCGGCGAGGCCACCGGCATGCTGTTCGAGACGGCGGTGACCCAGATCGTGTGGCCCGCCCTCGCGAAGGTGATCAGCGACGACGAACGGGACACCGCCCTCGCGGCCGCCTTCGAGCAGTACCTCGTCGACGGCGTCACCGGGGCGGTCGACATGGCGCTCGGCGCGGACGAGGTCGCGGCGCTCGAACGCGCACTGGCCGCGGGCGACGGCACACTGCCGCTGCGGGTGGCCGGGCACTGGCTGATCGAACGCACCGATTCGGACGAGGAGAACATCCGCCAGGTACACGAGGCGGCGGAGTACCAGCAGCGCCTGCAGGGCCCCTGGTTGCGGATGGCCGGGATCAAGGTCATCATCGACGGCGTCATCGACAGCTGCACCGCCGCCATGAAGGAACCGTACTCGGACGGCACGAACGCCGAACCGATCTGGGACCTCGCCTCGCTGGCACCGGTGGTCGCCGCCGCCGACGCCGCCGGACTGCAGGTGGCGATGCACGCCATCGGCGACGAGGCGTCGGAGATCGCGCTCGATGCGCTGGAACACGCAGTCGCCGCCAACGGAATTCGCCCGCGCAGGCACCGGATGGAACACCTGGAGACGATCACGGAGGACAACGTGCAGCGGCTCGCGCGGCTCGGCGTCGTCGCCTCGATGCAACCGGTGCACGCCGATCCCGCGATCCAGGAGAACTGGCGGGCGATGCTGGGCGACCATCGGGTCGGGCGGGCGTTTCCGTGGCCCGAGATGACGGCGGCCGGCGCCGTCCTCGCGCTGGGGTCCGACGCCCCCACCGCACCGCATCCCCCGCTGCCCAACATGTACATCGCGACGACGCGCAGGTCCGCGATCGATCCGGCGCTCGCACCCAACCTGCCGGAGTACGCGCTGCCGATGGCGGACGCGCTCGCGCACGCCACCCGCGACGCCGCCTACTCGTGCCGCTGGGACGACCTCACCGGTCAGCTCGTCGAGGGCAAGGCCGCCGATTTCGTGGTCCTCGACGGGGATCCGTTCACCGCGGGCGCCGATTCCCTGCTCACCGCACGGGTGCAGCTGACCGTGGTGGCCGGTGCGGTGCGCCACGAAGCCGAGGTGGCGGGCAGCTTCCCGGCGTAGCCGTTCCGGTCAGTCCCGTTCGGCTGCGGCGTCTTTCGCGACGCCGCAGCCGATCTGTTCGCAGAATCCCAGCATGGCCGTGCGCGCGGCGTCGACGGTGATGAGACTGTTTCCCCCGACGATGTGCAGACCGTACGCGTCCTCGAGGGCCACCAGGTTCATGGCTGCCTGGTCGATGTCGCCGTTCACGGCGAACTCCCCCGACGCGTGTCCGTCGCCGAGGATCGCGCGGTACGTCGCGAGTTGCCGCAGATACATCTTCCGGACCAGTTCGTCGTGCAGCGCCGAAGTGCCCGACATGAAGTCGAATTCGTAGAGCAGCCGCATCAGGGTGTCGTCGGGCCCGCTCGGCAGGCCCGCGTCGATGGCCGTCCTCAACTTGGCGGCGTACGACGTCTGGGCGGCCACCGCCTCGTCGCGCTGATCGCAGTAGCGCTCGGTGCCCGCCCGATGGGCCTCGGCGAGAAGCGCATCCAGGTCGTCGAAATCTGTGACACTCGGCCCAGTTGTTTGACGGGTCTGTCAAAAAACTATTTCCCCCCTCACTCTCCCCGAACGGACAGCTCATGGACCAGACCGCCCGGCCACCCACCGCCACTCCCCCCGCCGCCCCGGACGCCTACGAGGCCTCACTCTCGCGGAGCATCGGCGTCGGCGGAAACATCCTGATCACCCTGTCCTCGATCTCACCGGCGTCGAGCGTCTTCATCCTCGGCGGCTCCGCCCTCGCCCTGTTCGGCACCGGCGTCTTCTGGGCGTTCCTCATCGCCGGCATCGTCAGCATCCTCATCGCCTTCTGCTACGCCGAACTCGCCTCCGCGTATCCCGTTGCCGGCGGCGACTACTCGCTGGTGTCGCGGGCACTCGGACCGGCCTTCGGCGTCGCCACGTTCTTCATCAGTCTCATCTCGCTGCCGCTGATCATCGCGGTCTTCGCCCTCGGCGTCGCCGACTATCTGGGCGTCGCGATCCACGGACTGTCGCCGCAGCAGACCGCACTGGTCGTCGTCGTGATCACCACCGTGACCGCGTGTTTCGACATCCGGACGAACGCGTGGCTCACCGGGGCCTTCCTGGGCGTCGAGATGGCGGCACTGGCCCTGCTCACCGTCCTCGGTTTCGTCCACATGGAACGGCCGCTGTCGAGCCTGCTCAGCCCGGAGGTCCTCGACACGTCCACCGGCCGGCTCGCACCCCTCGCAATCTCCGGACTGATGTTGGCCGTCACCCAGGGAATCTTCGCGTACAACGGGTACGGCGGCGCCGTGTACTTCGCCGAGGAAACCAAGAACGCCGCCCGCTCGATCGCGAAGGCCGTGATCTGGAGCGCCGTGATCACCGTCGCCACCGAACTCGTCCCGCTGATCGCCATCATGGTCGGCGCCCGCTCGCAGACCGAACTCTTCGGATCCGACCTCCCCGTCGAGGCCTTCCTCACCGAACGCGCCGGTCACGCCGTCGCCATGGTGGTCATGCTCTCGATCGCCCTCGCCGTGATCAACGCGATCATCGCGATCACGCTGCAGGCGGGCCGGCTCCTCTACGCCGCCGCGCGCGATCGCGCCCTCCCCGAGACCGTCGCGGCGCCGCTGCAGGCCGTCAGCACCAAGGGCCGTGTCCCCGTGCTCGCCACCGTCGTGATGGGCGCCATCGCGTTCGCCGCGTGCTTCGTCCCGCTGGACGTCCTGCTCACCGCCACCGGGTCGACCCTGACGTTCACCTACCTGTTCATCGCGCTGGCCGCGATCAACCACCGCCGCGGCGGAACCACCCGAGCCGGCTACCGCATGCCGTTGTGGCCCCTCGCCCCGGGAATCTGCATCGCCGCACTCGGTCTCGTCTTCGTCGTCACCCTGCTCGACCCGGAGCAGTGGCTCAGTCTCGGCATCTCCCTGGGACTCGTCGCCGCCGGCTTCGTCTATTTCGCCCTCTACCTGCGACCGCGCAAGAACACCCACCTGCTGCTGCTCGACGCCGCCCCCGAGGAGACCTGCTGATGCTCGACCTGCTGCTGAACAACGGCGTCGTCCGCACGTTCGACGCGCCCGGCCGGGCCGAGGCCGTCGGCATCGCGGACGGCCGGATCCGGTACGTCGGGACCACCGAGGACGCCCCGGCGGCCCGGCGGACCATCGACCTGCACGGCCGGCTGGTCACCCCCGGCATCGTCGACAGCCACAACCACCTGCTCCTCGGCTTCGACCCCGACGCGGTGAGTCTCGAAGGCGCACAGGACCTCACGGAGGTCCGGCGGCGGATCGGCGCACACGCAGCCGCCCGCCCCGACCTCGACTGGATCTGCGCCGAGAACGCCGTCTACTCCGTGGTGACCGGGCGCAGGCCGAACGCCGACGACCTCCGCGGCCTCACGGATCGCCCGGTCTTCATCACCACCTACGACCAGCACTCGGTGTGGCTGAACGACGCCGCGCTGCGGAAGCTCGGCATCGACCGCGGCACCCGGATCCCGTGGGGACGTCCGGAATTCGACGGAAACGGCTTGCCAACCGGCTGGGTCACGGACTTCTACACCAGCGCGATGACGCGGGCCGGTCTGGCCGGTCTGCAGCGCGACATCCCGATGTACTCCCCCGACCGCCGGTACCGGAGGATCACGTCCAGCCTGGAGATGGCGACCGCGTGCGGCATCACCACCGTCGTCGAACCGCAGGTCCCGCTGGCCGAACTCGACCTGATGTACCGGGCGCGCGCCGAGGGGCGGATGCATTCACGGGTGATCACCGCCCGTTCCACCCGGTCGGCGCCGACGCCGCGTTCCGCCGGGACCTGCGGGAGGCCGTCGACGGCGCGTCGGTCGACGACATGCTCCGGCTCGGGCCGGTCAAGCTGTACGCCGACGACGTGATCGAGCCGCACACCGCCGCCATGCTCGCCGACTACGCGAACCGGCCGGGCCACCGCGGAGCGCCGAGCCTGCCGCCGCCGGAGTTCACCGCGATGCTCACCGAACTCGACCGTCTCGGTTTCCAGACGCACACGCACGCGACAGGCGACTGGGGCATCCGGCTGGCGCTCGACTCGATCGAGCACGCGGCCCGTGTGAACGGCACCACCGACCGGCGGCACGGCATCGTTCACGTCGAGTGCCTGCATCCCGAGGACCTTCCCCGGTTCCGGGACCTCGGCGTCGTCGCGGCGATGCAGCCGCGGCACTGCTCGCCCGACCTCGTCGCGGGGACGTGGATGGAGAACGTCGGGGAGGACCGGTGGGACCGGGCGTGGCGTTTCCGTTCGCTCGCCGAGTCGGGCGCGACGCTGGCGTTCTCCAGCGACTGGCAGGTCGGGGAGATGGATCCGCTCATCGGCCTCTACTCCGCGCTGACCCGCTCGGGTCTCGACGGCCGCACCGACTGGACTCCGCACGAACGGATGGACCTGGATTCGGCGTTGCGGGCGTACACCCGCGGCGGCGCGTGGGCCTGGCACGCCGAGGACGACCTCGGGGTGATCCGTCCCGGCGCCCACGCCGACCTGGTCGTCTGGTCGGCGGACCTCTACGCGCTCGAACCCGGAGACCTGCTGGACCAGCGGGCCGACCTCACCCTCGTCGGCGGCGAGGTCGTGCACGACGCCGCCGTCGCGAGCGCCCCCGCGGACGTGCCGTTCGCCGGTTCCGGAGCGGCCGGGCACACCTGCTCGCACGGGTGACGCCGGATTGGACAACTCGGCGCGGCGGGGGGCGCGTCTTTCACCATTTTGTCAGCTGCCTCCGGCTTGTGAGACAGCGCACACTTGTTTTCAGATGTTCTGCAACTCCGGGCCCCGGTCGGACCGTTCCACCGACGGACCGCTGCGGACCACGAGTTTCGACCCCACGAGAGGAACCGGTACCGATGTCGATCGACGTACTCGAGAACTACATCAACGGTGAGTTCGTCGCCTCATCCGCGACGGAGACGCTGGACTTGATCAACCCTGTGGACGAGAGCGTCGTCGGGCGGGCGCCCGTCTCCACCAAGGCCGACGTGGACGCGGCCGTCGAGGCTGCCGAGCGGGCGTTCGTCACGTGGGGCAAGACCACTCCGAGCGTGCGGCAGACCGCGTTGCTGAAGCTCGCCGACGCGATCGAGGCGCACAGCGACGAACTCGTCGAGGCCGAGTGCCGCAACACCGGACAGCCCAAGCAGGTCATCGCCGACGAAGAGATCAAGGTGGGCGCCGACCAGCTCCGCTTCTTCGCGGGCGCGGCCCGCATGCTCGAAGGCAAGGCCGCCGGCGAATACATGGACGGCTTCACGTCCTACGTGCGCCGCGAGCCGATCGGCGTCGTCGGTCAGGTCACCCCGTGGAACTACCCGTTCATGATGGCCCTGTGGAAGATCGGCCCCGCGCTCGCCGCGGGCAACACGATCGTCCTCAAGCCGAGCGACACCACCCCGAACAGCACGCTCGTCCTGGCCCGGCTGACCAAGGGGATCCTCCCGGACGGTGTCTTCAACGTCGTCCTCGGCAACGGCGAGACCGGCGCCACCCTCGTGGAGAACCCCGCCCTCGGCCTGGTGTCGATCACCGGATCCGTGCGGGCGGGCATCGCCGTCGCCGTCTCCGCCGCACGCCAGCTCAAGCGTGCCCACCTCGAGCTGGGCGGCAAGGCTCCCGCGATCGTCTTCGGCGACGTCGACATCGAGAAGACCGCGAGCGGCATCGCCGAGGCCGCCTTCTTCAACGGCGGCCAGGACTGCACCGCCGCCACCCGCGTCCTCGTCCACGAGTCCATCCACGACCAGCTCGTCGACGCCCTCGTCCGCAAGGCCGAGACGCTCAAGCCCGGCCTGCCGGACGACCCGGACACGTTCTACGGCCCGCTCAACAACGTCAACCACTTCAACGCGGTCAGCTCCAAGATCGCCGAACTCCCCACGTCGGCGAAGATCGTCACCGGCGGAAAGCGTTCGGGAGAGCAGGGTTTCTTCTTCGAACCGACCGTGATCACCGGAGTCGACCAGCGCGACGACATCGTGCAGGAGGAGACGTTCGGTCCCATCCTCACCGTGCAGAGCTTCTCCGACGAGAAGGAGGCCGTGACCCTCGCCAACGATGTCCGGTACGGTCTGGCGTCGAGCGTGTGGACCAACGATCACGGCGTCACGCAACGACTTTCGGCCGCACTCGATTTCGGTGCCGTCTGGATCAACTGCCACATCCCGCTGGTCGCCGAGATGCCGCACGGCGGATTCAAGTACTCCGGCTACGGCAAGGACCTCTCCGGCTACGGCGTCGAGGACTACACCCGCATCAAGCACGTCATGAGCTCCAACGACTGACGTCGCTCCCACCCATACCCATCCACGTCACGACCTTTGAGGACTGCACCATCATGAACGACATCCAGTACCGGCTGCCGCAGAAGCGCGCCCTGGTCACCGAGCTCCCCGGCCCGAAGTCGGCGGCCCTCACCGCACGTCGCCGCGCCACCGTGGCCGCGGGCGTCGGCTCCAGCGTCCCCGTGTACGCGGCGGATGCCGACGGTGGTGTGGTCGTCGACGTCGACGGCAACTCCCTCATCGACCTCGGCTCGGGCATCGCCGTCACCAGCGTGGGCGCGTCCGATCCGGCCGTCGCCGAGGCGGTCCGGGAGCAGGTCGGGCACTTCACCCACACCTGTTTCATGGTCACCCCGTACGAGGGCTACGTCCGCGTGGCGGAGGAACTCGCCGCCCTCACCCCCGGCGACCACGAGAAGCGCACCGTCCTGTTCAACTCGGGCGCCGAGGCGGTGGAGAACGCGATCAAGGTCGCCCGCCTCGCCACCGGCCGCGACGCCGTCGTCGCATTCGACCACGCCTACCACGGTCGCACGAACCTGACGATGGCCCTCACCGCCAAGTCGATGCCCTACAAGGCCCACTTCGGCCCGTTCGCGCCCGAGGTGTACCGGCTCCCGATGTCCTACCCGTACCGGGACCAGGACGGACTGACCGGCGAGCAGGCCGCTCAGCGCGCCATCAGCCAGATGGAGAAGCAGATCGGCGCCGATTCGCTCGCGGCGATCATCATCGAGCCGATCCAGGGCGAGGGCGGATTCATCGTTCCCGCCGAAGGATTCCTCCCCACCCTGGTGGAGTGGGCCCGCGCCAACGGCGTCGTGTTCATCGCCGACGAGGTGCAGACCGGCTTCTCCCGCACCGGCGCCTGGTTCGCGTGCGAGCACGAGGAGATCGTCCCGGACATCATCACGATGGCCAAGGGCATGGCGGGCGGCATGCCGCTGTCCGCGATCACGGGCCGCGCCGAACTCCTCGACAAGGTGCACCCCGGCGGACTGGGTGGCACGTACGGCGGCAACCCCGTCGCGTGTGCCGCCGCGCTCGCCGCGATCGACAGCATGCGGAAGTTCGACCTGCCCGGTCGCGCACAGCACATCGGCGACCTGGCCCTGCCGCGGCTGCAGGCCCTCGCCGCCGAGGTCGGGGTCATCGGTGAGGTGCGTGGACGCGGCGCGATGCTCGCGATGGAGTTCGTCAAGCCCGGCACGACCGAGCCGGACGCGGAACTGACGAAGGCCATTGCCGCCCGTGCGCTCGAACAAGGTGTCATTCTGCTGACATGCGGTACGTACGGCAACGTCATCCGGCTGCTTCCGCCGCTGGTGATCGGCGACGACCTGCTCGACGACGCCCTGACCGTGATCGAGCAGATCGTGCGCTCGCTCGTCTGACCCGTGCGCCTTTTCGGTAGCCACCACTACCGGAAAGGCGCACGAGCACGAACCGCCCACCCATCGACCAGAGGAGACATCATGACCCGGACGACCACCGGCACGTTCCATCCTCTGGACCCGTTGGGGGCGGACGAATTCGCGAAGGCCGCGGCCGTCCTCGCCCGGGAACACGGGGTCGGGGACGGCTGGCGGTTCGCGTCGATCGAACTCGCCGAACCGGACAAGGCCGCGGTGTCGGCGTTCGACAGTTCGGGCACCGTCCCGGACCGCCGGGCAATCGTCGTGTGCTTCGACCGCGGCAGCGGAGACACCTACAAGGCGCTCGTCTCGCTAACCGGAGACAACGTGGTCTCCTGGCAGCACATCCCGGACGTCCAGGCGAATTTCACGGTCGACGAATGGGAAGAGGCCGACGCCTTCCTCCGCGGGCACCCGGACGTGATCGCCGCGCTCGCGAAACGCGGGATCACGGACATGAGCCTGGTGTTCATGGACGTGTGGACGTACGGCGACGCGGTGACCCCGGAGAAGTACAGGGGCCGCCGGCTCGGGTGGTCGGACACCTGGGTGCGGCCGGCCGAGGGCGCCAACCCGTATGCGGGCCCGGTCAACGGTTTCCACTGTGTGATCGACGTCAACAAGATGGAACTGCTCGAGATCGAGGACACGTTCAGCGTCGAACGTCCCGAGGTCATGGGCGAGTACGTGCCCCGCCACATCCCGGAGCGGATCCGGAACGCGAGCACCCGGCCGCCGTTGAAGGCGTTGGACATCGTCCAGCCGGAGGGACCGTCGTTCACCCTCGAGGGCAACAAACTCGAATGGCAGAACTGGTCGCTGCGGGTGGGGTTCAACTACCGCGAGGGCATGACCCTGCACGCGGTGACCTACAACGACAACGGCCGGGTGCGTTCGATCGCGAACCGGATGTCGTTCGCGGAGATGGCAGTGCCGTACCGCGACACCAGCCCCGATCACTACCGCCGCACCGCCTTCGACATCGGCGAGTGGGGCATCGGGTTCATGACCACCTCGCTCACCCTGGGCTGCGACTGCCTCGGCGAGATCCGGTACCTCGACGCCGTCCTCCACGACAGCCACGGCGTGCCGTTCACGATCGAGAACGCGATCTGCATCCACGAGGAGGACAACGCCGTCCTCTGGAAGCACGTCGACCACGACGGCGCCGAGGTGCGCCGCATGCGGCGGCTGACAGTGTCGACGCACGTGACGGTCGCGAACTACGAGTACCTCGTCTACTGGCGGTTCTACCAGGACGGCAACATCGAGTGCGAGGTCCGCGCCACCGGGATCATGGTGGTCAGCCACTTCCCCGAAGGCGGTGAGCACCCGAGCGGGACGCTGGTCGACAACCGCACGTACGCGCCGTTCCACCAGCACTTCCTGGTCGCGCGGCTCGATCTCGACGTCGACGGCACCGAGAACACGGTGTACGCCACCGAGACCGAGATCGTGCCGATGGGCCCGGACAATCCCCTGGGTCTGGCACTGCGCCAGAAGAACACCCCGCTGCGCACCGAACTCGAAGGCAGGCAGGACTTCGACTGGCAGAGCCAGCGGGCGTGGAAGGTCGTCAACGACAACACGACCACCGGGCTCGGCACCGCCCCCGCCTACAAACTCGTTCCCGGCGGCGCGATCCCGTCGATGTTCGACCCGGCGTCCCCCATCTTCCAGCGCACCGGCGCCATCGGCCACACCGTCTGGGTGACGCCCAACTCCCCCGACGAACGCTGGCCCGCCGGGGAATTCGTGAACCAGAGCAAGGTCGATCACGGACTCCCCGCCTGGACCGCGGCCGACCGCCCGATCGAGAACACCGACGTGGTGCTCTGGTACACGTTCGGGATCCACCACATTCCGCGGCCGGAGGACTGGCCGATCATGCCTGCGGACACCGTGTCCTTCTGGCTGAAGCCGGCCGGATTCTTCGACCGCAACCCCGCCCTCGACGTCGCCCCCACCCCGGAGGCGTGCGATCACCACCATCCCCACCACGAGGACTCCGATGACTGATTTCGAACGGCTCCGCGCCACCCTGCCCACCGGTCTGTGGATCGACGGCGCCCAGACCGACCCGATCGACGGCGGCACCTTCCCGGTATACGACCCGGCAACGGGGACCCTCATCGCCGACGTCGCGGATGCGGGTGGCAAGGACGCGATGCGCGCACTGGACTCCGCCGCGGCGGTCCAGGAGGAATGGGCGGCGACCGCACCCCGGCAGCGGTCGATCATCCTGCGGTCGGCGTGGGAGAAGGTCATCGAGCGCACCGACGACCTCGCGCTGCTCATGACGATGGAGATGGGCAAGGCCCTCCCCGAGAGCCGCGGCGAGGTGAACTACGGCGCCGAGTTCCTGCGCTGGTTCAGCGAAGAAGCCGTCCGCATCCAGGGCCGCTACACCACGTCGCCGTCGGGCAGCGGACGGATCATGGTCACCAAGGTGCCCGTCGGACCCACCCTCGCCGTCACACCGTGGAACTTCCCGCTCGCGATGGGCACCCGCAAGATCGGGCCCGCGCTCGCCGCAGGCTGCACGATCATCGTCAAGCCCGCCGAGGACACCCCGCTCACCATGCTGCTGCTCGCCGAGATCTTCGCCGAGGCAGGCCTGCCCGCCGGCGTGCTGTCGGTGCTGCCCGCGTCGAACGCCGCCGCCGTCACCGAACCGCTGCTCGCCGACCCGCGGCTGCGGAAGGTGACGTTCACCGGATCCACCCGCGTCGGCAAGATCCTCATCGAGCAGTCCGCCCAGCAGGTTCTGCGCACATCGATGGAACTCGGCGGCAACGCCCCGTTCGTGGTGTTCGACGACGCCGACGTCGACGCCGCGGTCGAGGGCGCGATGGCCGCGAAGATGCGCAACGGCGGCGAGGCGTGCACCGCCGCCAACCGCCTCATCGTCGCGAACTCGGTGCGCGAGGAGTTCACCACCAAGCTCACCGACCGGATCGCGGCGCTCACCGTCGGACCGGGCAGCGCGGACGGCACCAACGTCGGTCCCCTCGTCAACGAGAAGCAGCGCCGGAACGTGGCGTCCCTCGTCGACGACGCCGTCGCCGCGGGCGCCCGCGTCCGCACCGGCGGCAAGTCCGTCGACGGTCCCGGCTACTTCTTCCAGCCCACCGTCCTCGACGAGGTGCCCGCGAACGCCCGCATCGTCCGCGAGGAGATCTTCGGACCCGTCGCCGCGATCACCGGATTCGACACCGAGGCCGAGGGCGTCGCCGCCGCGAACGACACCGAATACGGTCTCGCCGCCTACATCTACACGCAGAACGTGGAACGCGCGTTCCGCGTCGCCGACAAGCTCGAGAGCGGCATGGTCGGCGTCAACCGTGGAGTGATCTCCGACGTGGCCGCGCCGTTCGGTGGAGTCAAGCAGTCCGGACTCGGCAGCGAAGGCGGCACCGAAGGCATCGAGGAGTACCTCGAGACCAAGTACGTCGGCTTCGCGTAACCCCCCGCCCCGAGACAGAACGGAACCGTCACCATGCGATTGGTCGTTGGATATCTCGCCACCCCCAGCGGGCAGGACGGTCTGGCCCTCGGGGCGCAGCTCGCCCGCAGTCTCGGCGCACAGCTCGACATCTGCATGGTTCTCCCGCCGGACCGCACGGTCCCGGCGAGAGTTCCGGCAGAGACCGGCTACGACGACATCCTCGCCTCCCGCGCGCAGCGCTGGCTGGACGAGGCGAAGTCGTCGGTGCCGAGTGATATCGACGTGGACGTGCACCTGAGTTTCCACGACTCGTTCGCGCAGGGCCTCCTCGACGAGGTCACCCGCCTCCACGCGCACGCGATCGTCGTCGGCGCCGCGGGTGACGGCCTGCTCGGCAGGCACTCGGTCGGATCCGTGTCGACGGAATTGCTGCACTCCGCACACGTGCCCATCTGCCTCGCGCCGCGCGGCCATCGGCATTCCTCCGCGAAGAAGATCCGCGAGGTCACGTGCGCACTCGGGACGCGCGTCGGCGCCGACGTGCTGCTGCGCACCGCCGTGCGGACCAGCAAGCGGATGGAAACCCCGCTGCGCCTCGTCTCGCTCGTCGAACTGGACCCGCACCACCACCTTCGCGATCATCGGGACACCTCCGAGAGCGTCCGCGAGCGTGCGGTCGCCCATGCGCAGTCCACCCTCGACGAGGCGAAGTCCGCACTACCCGAAGACTTCCCCGTCTCCGTGACGATCGCCGACGGCGACGCCGTCGAATCGGCCGTCCGCAAACTCGACTGGCAGGACGGCGACCTCGTCATGGTCGGCTCCAGCCGTCTCGCCCAACCTCGTCGACTGTTCCTGGGATCCACCGCGGCCAAGATGCTCCGCGTCCTGCCGGTGCCCATGGTCGTCGTCCCCAAGCAGGAGTTCCCCAACAGTGAGTAAACCGTCCGCGACACCCACCCCGGATCCACGATCGTTCCCGACCGGAGGTTCAGACATGACGAACAGCGAAGGCGCACCGGCCTCGTCCGGCGTTGCCGTGAGCACCAAAGGGCTGGCCACCGGCGCGGTCGGAACCTTTGCCGGGGCGATCCTCGGAATCTCCTCCGTGGCACCGGGTTACACACTGACGGCCAGCATCGGGCTGATCGTCGCCGCGGTCGGGTTGAAGATGCCCGCCATCTTCATCGCCGGCTTCATCCCCATGTTCCTCACGGCGTACGCCTACCGGGAACTCAACTCCGAATCCCCCGACTGCGGCGCGTCGTTCACGTGGTCGACGAAGGCGTTCGGACCGTACGTCGGGTGGATGTGCGGCTGGGGCATGGTGATCGCCACGATCATCGTGCTCTCGAACCTCGCGGCGATCGCCGTGCAGTTCTTCTATCTGTTCATCGCGAAACTGTTCGACGCCCCGAGCATCGCGGACCTGCCCGGCAACAAATTCGTGAACGTCGGCACCACCCTGCTCTTCATCGCGCTCGCCACGTGGATCGCCAGTCGCGGCATCACCACCAGCGAGAAGCTGCAGTTTGCGCTCGTCGGCTTCCAGATGGTCCTGCTCATCGCGTTCGCGGTGGTGGCACTGGTCCACGTCGGCAACGGGGACGCCCCCGCCGGGCTGTCGTTCGATCTGAGCTGGTTCAACCCGTTCACGGGACTGGCCGTCGGCGCGTTCGTGATCGGCCTGACGGGTTCGATCTTCGCGTTCTGGGGCTGGGACACCTGCCTGACGCTGGGCGAGGAGTCGAAGAACCCGAAGAAGACCCCCGGTCGCGCCGGACTGCTGTGCGTGATCACGATTCTGCTGACCTACCTGCTCGTGTCGGTCGCCGCGATGATGTACGCCGGCGTCGGCGAGGACGGTCTCGGACTGGGCAACCCGGACAACTCGGAGAACGTCTTCGGCGCCCTCGCCGATCCGGTGCTCGGCAACTGGGGTGGCATGCTGCTGTTCCTCGCGGTGTTCGTCTCCTCGGTCGCGAGCCTGCAGACCACGTTCCTGCCGGCCGCGCGGACCATGCTCGCCATGGGCGCCTACGGCGCATTCCCCAAGAAGCTCGCCGACGTGAGCCCCCGGTTCCTGGTCCCGTCGTATGCCACGGTCGTCGCCGGTGTCGTCACCGCGGTGTTCTACACGGTGGTCACGTTCCTGTCCGAGCGCACACTGCTCGACACGATCGCCGCTCTGGGAATCATGATTTGCTGGTACTACGGCATCACGGCGTTCGCGTGTGTCTGGTACTTCCGGGACAGCCTGTTCACGAGTTTCCGCAACATCGTCTTCCGGTTCGCGTTCCCGCTCCTCGGCGGCCTCATGCTGCTCGCGGTGTTCGTGATCTCGATCGAGGAGAGCATGAACCCGGACAACGCGAGCGGCGCCTCCATCGGCGGCATCGGCCTGGTCTTCTTCCTCGGCTTCGGCATCCTCCTGCTCGGCGCCGTGCTGATGATGATCATGCGCTTCCGCAGTCCCGCGTTCTTCGAGGGCAAGACCCTCAACCGCGACACCTCCGCATTGCGGGACGAGGGCGATCTCACGGCTCGTTCGGAGCCTGCGCCACCAAGCCAGCGATAAGCGTCCGCAGCCCGAACTCGAATGCTGCATCCGCCCGTCCGGGGTTCGGCCCGGACGTGGCCAGGGCGGCCCGCATGGACTCGTTCGCCTCCGGGGCGGTCGCCCAGACCACCTCGGGTGCGGCGAGGTCCAGAGCCGACCCCAGCACGAAACTGTCGACCGTCGTGATGGCGTGCAGAATCTCCTCGGGCGTGAAGCCGCCGTCCGAGAACGCCTGTGCCAGAGCGTTGTACAGAGCGAAAGCCACACCGGACTGCACTGTGTGCGCGGTGAACAGAGGAATCAGCCGAGGGTGCTCGGCGTAGTTGCGCCGATATTCGCGCGCCAGGCCGGCCACCGTCTGGCTCCACTTGCCGTCGGGGTCCGCCACCACGATGCCCGCCATCATTCGGGCACGCATCAGTTCGATGATCTCCGCCCTCCCGGACACGTGGTTGTACAGCGAGGAGGGCCGCACCTTCAGCCGTTCGGCGAGACCCGGCATCGTGAAATCACCCGTGAGGTCCACCATGCGCATGGCGGCTTCGGTGATGATCTCCGGCGACAGCAGTCGCTGTGATGGCCGTGGCATGGGTGCCCTCCTGGTCGGTGTGTGTCACCGGAGACCAGGGCGGATACCGAAGGAATCGAAATCTTCGCTCCCCGCCCCTTGATCGCCGAGCGTTTACCCACCATACTTAACGAATCCAATTCGTTTTAGGCGCTCGCCGAACCGAACATCCGAGGAATCACAATGTTGACGATCACCGCCCTCACCCCTCCCGAGTCCCTGTCGAGGACGCGCGAGACCGGACGCACCCCGCTCCGCGTCGGCCTCGTCCAGCACCGCTGGCACGAGAACGAGCAGGATCTGCGGGCCGAACTCGACGAGGGCATCGCCGCGGCAGCCAAGCTCGGGGCGCGCGTGGTGTTCCTCCCCGAACTCACGCTGAGCCGGTACCCCGCCTTCGTCGAAGGCGGTGACAACCCCGGCCGCCAGGCCGAGGACCTGCTCACGGGGCCCACGTTCACGTTCGCCGCCAAGGCCGCCGCCGAACACGGCGTCCTCGTCCATGCGTCCCTATACGAGCGCAACGACTCCGAGAACGGCGTCCGGTACGAGGACGGGCTCGGTTTCAACACCGCCATCCTCGTCGCCCCCTCCGGAGAACTGCTGGCGCGCACCCGCAAGCTGCACATCCCCGTCACCGCCGGCTACTACGAGGACACCTACTTCCGCGGCGGCCCCGCCGAGAACCCGTACCCCGTCCACACCGCCGAGGCACTGGGCGGCGTCAAGCTCGGACTCCCCACCTGCTGGGACGAATGGTTCCCCGAGGTCGCCCGCGCCTACTCGCTCGGCGGCGCCGAAATCCTGGTGTACCCCACCGCGATCGGCTCGGAACCCGACCACCCGCAGTTCGACACCCAGCCGCTGTGGCAGCAGGTGATCGTCGGCAACGGCATCGCGAACGGCACGTTCATGGTGGTGCCCAACCGCCACGGCGGCGAAGGCCTCATCACGTTCTACGGCTCTTCGTTCATCTCCGACCCGTACGGCCGCATCCTCGCGCAGGCCCCGCGCGACGAATCCGCGGTGCTGGTCGCCGACCTCGACCTCCAGCAGCGCGAGGACTGGCTGGCCCTGTTCCCGTTCCTGGCCACCCGGCGCCCCGACACGTACGGCGTCCTCACCGAGCCCGTCGATCACGCGTCCCCGTTCGGGAGGAACTGATGACCTGGCGCATGCCCGCGGAAGGCGAACTGCACGAACGCACCTGGATGGCCTACCCCAGCGCGGGCTACTCCCTGGGCGACACCCCCGAGGAGCAGCACGAGGCGCGCACAACGTGGGCCGAGGTGACGCACGCCGTCGCCCGATTCGAACCCGTCACCGTCGTCGTCGACCCCGGTGAGGTACCCGCGGCCAAGGAGTACCTGTCCGCCGACATCGACATCGTCGAGGCGCCGCTGAACGACGCCTGGATGCGCGACATCGGACCCACGTTCGTGCTGTCCGAAGACGGACGCCTCGGCGGCGTCGACTGGATCTTCAACGGCTGGGGCGGCCAGGACTGGGCCCAGTGGGACAAGGACTCGAAGATCGGCGCCCTGGTGGTCGAGCGGTCCGGGGCGGAACTCGTCGACTCGCCGATCGTCAACGAGGGCGGCGGCATTCAGGTCGACGGCCTCGGCACCGTGCTGGTGACCGAGACCGTGCAACTCGACCCCGGCCGCAACCCGGACCTGTCGAAGGCCGACATCGAGGCGGAACTCGCCCGCACGATCGGTGCCACCACGGTGATCTGGCTGCCGCGCGGCCTGACCCGTGACTCCGACACGTACGGCACCCGCGGGCACGTCGACATCGTCGCCGCCATCCCGTCGCCCGGTGTCGTCCTCGTGCACGATCAGCGCAACCCCGAGCACCCCGACTTCGAGGTCAGCAAGGCCGTCATCGACGTGCTGAAGCAGACCACGGACGCCCGCGGTGAGTCGTGGGAGATCATCACCGTCCCCGCGCCGCAGATCCTGCGCGACGAAGAGGGCTTCGTCGACTACAGCTACATCAACCATTTCGTCGTCAACGGCGGCGTCATCGCGTGCAGCTTCGACGATCCCGCGGACGAGGAAGCGGTCGCGATCCTGTCGGCCGCCTACCCCGGACGCACCGTCGTGCCGGTCGACGCCCGCCCGCTCTTCGCGCGCGGCGGCGGCATCCACTGCATCACCCAGCACCAGCCCGCCGCCGTGCGCTGACGCACCCGTGAGTACTTCTTAACCGCCGGCGGTTAAGAAGTACTCACGGGTCAGCGCCTGCGACGCATGTAGTCGCTGACGACGGCGGCGCCGAGACCGTCCAGGCCGGGGGCCACGACGCGTCCGCCGACCCGTTCCGCCATCCGGTCCACCACCCGCGCGAGACCGGGATCCTCACCGAGCCGGAAGAACGTGACATGGGCGCCGAGCCGGGCGAGGGTGTCGAGTTCCCGGACCGTCAGACCGAGGGTCCGGGCGCTCGGCGGGTAGTCGAAATACGCGAAGCCGTCCGGCTCGAGATGCGCCGTCGGCTCACCGTCGGTGACGATCAGGACCACCGGCTGCGCGTTGGGGTGCCTGCGCAGATGCCGGGCGGCCAGCAGCAGCGCGTGGTGCAGGTTGGTGCCCTGATCCCAGGCGCCGTCCAGCCCGGCCAGCTCCGACGGCGTCAGCACCTGCGCGTGCCTGCCGAACGAGATGAGCTGCAGTTCGTCGCTGCGGAACCGGGTGCTCACCAGGTGGTTCAGCGCGAGGGCGGTGCGTTTCATCGGCACCCACCGCCCCTCCATCACCATCGAGAACGACGTGTCGACCAGCAACGCGACCGCCGCCTGCGACCGCTGCTCGGTCTCCATCACCTCCACGTCCGCGACGGACAGCCGGACCGGGACGCGACCGCGTTCGACCGGATCGGACGCCGCCCGCAGCACCGCGTTGGTGATGGTGCGCGTGACGTCCCACGGCTCGGTGTCGCCGAACGCCCACTCGCGGGACGCGCCCGTCGGCTCCCCCATCGCCCCGGCGCGCCGCGTCTCCCGTTGCCCGCCACGTGAAGACAGTTGCTGCGCGACGTCCCGCAGGGCCGTCTGACCGAGTTGGCGCATCGCCTTGGGCGACAGCCGCCATTGGCCGTCCGCCCCGCGGTCGAAGAAACCCTGGTCCCGCAGGGCCTTCTCGAGTTCGGCGAGGGTCTGCGCGTCCGCCGCCGCCTCGTCGCCCAGTTGCCGGGCCAGGGCTTCGGCGTCGATGTCGTCGAGTTGTGCGCCCGCGTACTGCTGCGACAGTTGCTCGGCGAGCGACTCGAGTTCCGCGATGTCCTGCAACGCGCCGGTGCCCTCACCGAGGCCCATGCCGTCGTCGCCGCGGAACCGCTGCGCGCCCTGCCAGTCCTCGCCGGGACGCGCCGCCTGCAGGTGCTGGTCGAGGCGGTCCAGCTGTCCGATCAGCGACGGATCGCCGAACGCCTGCTGCGCCAGCGCGTCGAGTTCGTCGCGCTGCTCCTGCGACAGCGAGTTCCGCAGCCGCTGCGCCGCCGCCGCCCGTTGCGCCAGCGAGTCGAGCAGTTCCTCGACGTTGCGCGGGTTCTCGGGGAAGTACTCCCCGTGTTTGTCCATGAACTCGTCGAACTGTTCCTGCGTGTCCTCGCCGCGGGAATGCTTGTCGAGCAGGTCGTTGAGATCGGCGAGCATCTCCCGGATGCGTTCGCGGTCTTCTTCCGTGGCACCCTCGAGCGCCTGTTTCATGCCGGCGAACCGCTGGTCCAGCACCTCGCGGCCCAGCAGGTCCCGGATCTTCTCGTAGTCGGCGCGGGCTTCGGAACTGCGCCAGTCGTAGTCGGCGAGTTCCTGCACGGCCTGCGCGGTGGAGGGCGACAGTTCTTCGAGACGCATCTCGGAGAAGCGTGCGTCGTCGTCGAGCGCGCGGGCCAGCGTCTTGCGTTCCTCGAGTACCGCGCGGTCGAGGAGTTCCCGGACCTCTTCGAGGGTGCCGTTCAGATTGTTCCGCTTCAGCAGTTCGCGGCGGCGCCGATTGGCCTCGGCCGCAAGCTCGTCCAGCCCGCGCATGTCCCGGTTGCCACGGCGCAGCATCTCACGCAACGCCTGCCGCGGCGAACTGCCCGCGAACACGTCGTCGCCGATCGCGGCGAGCGCCTCGCGCAGGTCGACCGGCGCCGCCAGCGGATCACCACCCTCGTACGGCCCGTACCGCGCATTGTGCGGCCCGCGTTCCGCCTTGCGGGACATTACGAATACACCGTCTGCCCGTTGATGTCCGGGTTCTTGGAGATCCGCCGCGCCAGGTACAGCCCTTCGAGCGCGAACTCGGCCGCCGCGGCCCGCTCGCCGTCGGACTCCGCGCCCAGCCGCTCGGCGAGCACGTCGAGGACCTCGAGTTCGGGCAGTTCGTTCAGCAACGCCTTCGCCGTGATCCGTTCGCCGGTGACCACCGGGTCGCCCTGTTCGACGGCGTCCACGAGTTCGGCGAGGTCGATGCCGCCGAGCCGGGTGCGGACCGTGTCGGCCGTCGCCCGCCGGAGCAGGTGCTCGAGGACCTCGATCTCGCGCCCCTCCTCACCGGATTCGAATTCCACCTTGCCCCGCAGCACGTCGACGACGGTCTCGAGGTCGACGGGCCGCGCGACCGGATCGGCCTCACCGAGGACGGCACCGCGATGCACCGCCGCCGCGCTGACGGTTTCGGCACCGGCCACCGCGAAGCGGGCGGACACCCCCGACCGCTGATCGACCGACGTCGACTCGCGGAGCAGCCGAGTGAACCGGGCCAGGATCTCGAGCAGATACTCGGGCACCTCGGCGGTGAGGTGCGCTTCCTGGAGGATGACCGCGACCTCGTCGTCGAGACGCGTCGGGTAATGGGTCCGGATCTCGGCGCCGAACCGGTCCTTCAGCGGAGTGATGATGCGACCGCGGTTCGTGTAGTCCTCCGGGTTCGCACTCGCCACCATGAGGACGTCCAGCGGCAACCGGAGCGTGTACCCGCGGACCTGGATGTCGCGTTCCTCCATGACGTTGAGCAGCGACACCTGGATGCGTTCGGCGAGGTCGGGCAACTCGTTGATGGCGACGATGCCCCGGTGCGCGCGCGGAACGAGACCGAAGTGGATGGTCTCCGGGTCGCCGAGGCTCCGGCCCTCCGCGACCTTCACCGGATCCACGTCGCCGACGAGGTCTGCCACCGACGTGTCGGGGGTCGCGAGCTTCTCCGAGTACCGCTCACTGCGGTGCCGCCACGCGACGGGGAGGCTGTCGCCCAGTTCCTGCGCCCGGCGGATCGACGCCGGGGTGATGGGCTCATAGGGATGCTCCCCGAGTTCGGAACCGGCGATCACCGGGGTCCATTCGTCGAGGAGCAGATTGAGGGTGCGGAGGAGGCGGGTCTTGCCCTGACCTCGTTCGCCGAGCAACACCACGTCGTGACCTGCGATGAGTGCCCGTTCGAGTTGCGGTTCCACCGTCTCCTCGAAACCGACGATGCCGGGCCACGGGTCACGACCGTCGCGTAGGGCCGCGAGCAGATTCTCGCGGATCTCTTCCTTGACGGTGCGTTGAACGTGGCCCGACTCGCGGAGCTCGCCGACGGTGGAAGGTCTGTGTTCCGATGACGTCACCACTCCACGCTACGAGGGTTCGGGCGAATCGGCACGCGGTTAATGCTCGGCGGCGCCGTCGGAGCACTGCGCTCCTACGCCGCAACCGCGTACGACGACGCGGCGTCCAACTCGCTCCACGCGGCGCGGTACTGCTCGACCGTCACCGGATCGGCCGCCGTCAGAAGCGAGTCCAGCAGGAGTCGCGGATCAGCTCGCCATGCCCGGACCACGTTCGCGACCGCGCGGTTCGAGAACAGACCCGACCCTGTGAGCGCAGACACCCACTCGTCGATCGCGCCCCGGTGAATCCGCTCGACGGCCTCCCGGCGGAACCCGCCGTCGACGAAGTCGAGGGAGAACATGGCGGCGACGAAATCACCGGTGGTCAACTGTACGACGTTCATGATGCGGCACCTTCCTGGAGTCGGGAGCTCTTCTCGGACGTAATCCGTTGGAACAACTGGTGATGCTGACGCTAATCGCCGAATTTGTGAGTTCTGTGATGCTTCTCTGAGATCTCGGCCGCGATGCCCGCGTGCCATGACCAAGCGACTGCGCGCGACGTGAACTGGTAGACAGTCCCCATGCCTGACACCGAGATCACCTTCGCCAGCGGTGCCGTCACCTACTACGGCAGCCTCCGTACCCCCGCCGACGCGAACGGGTCGGCGCCCGCCGCACTGCTGCTCGCCGGTAGCGGTCCGACCGACCGCAACGGCGACAGCGCCCTGCTCCCCGGTGACATCGGAACCCTCCGCCACCTCGCCGACGTGCTCGAGCAGCACGGACTTGCGAGCCTGCGCTACGACAAGATCGGCAGTGGCGAAACCGCCCTCGGCCCGTACGAGGTGGAAGAGGTCGGCGCTCTCGGCTTCACCACCTTCGTCGACGCCGCGTCCGCGGGCCTCGACTTCCTGGCCGCCCAACCCGGGGTCGACCCGTCGCAGCTGATCGTCATCGGACACAGCGACGGCGGTCTCGTCGCCCTCGCGCTCGCCACCGCGGAAAACGAGTCGCGGGTGCGCGCCGTCGGACTGCTCGAACCGCTCAGCGTCCGGCTCCTCGACCTGCTCACCACACAGATCCACGGACAGCTCGACGCCGTCGTCGGCGCCGGGCAGCTGCCGGTGGAATTGGCCGACGAACTGCGGCTCGCGCTCGCGGACACCGTCGAGTCGCTCCGCACGTCGGGCACGATCCCCGACGACCTGCCGGAACCCCTGCAGAACGCCGGGCTGGTCCACGCCAACGCCAAGGCCCTCGCGGAGGAGGACGCCCTCGACCCCCGCGCACTGGCCGGCCGGCTGCCCGCCGGGTTCCCGGTTCTCACGAGCTGCTCCGCGAAGGACATTCAGGTGCAACTCGCGGACGTCGACGGCCTGAACGACGCCCTCGCGCACACCGCGCTGACGCCGGTGCGGATGACGAACGCCAATCACGTCCTCAAGGACGTCGGCGACCGTCCGTCCACCGGACCTGATTACGTGGAACCGCTGCCCTACTCGGCGGAGTTCACCGAACCGTTCGGCCGGTGGATCGCGTCGCTGTGATCAGTTCCCGCCGGCCCCGGTGATCACGGCCATCAGTGTGCTCGCCAGATCGGATACGAGCCCGAGGTTCTTGTCGTTCACGAGGTCCTGCAGGCCGTCCAGCCCCTGGACCTCGAGCAGCGGTGCGAGCATCTCCATCAGCTCGGACAGCTGCGCCGAGTCCGGCGCCGTCGACTTGGGGTTCGTCGACTTCGGGGTGGTCACCTTCGGGGTCGTGGTGGTGGTCGACGACGCGCTGTCCTCGCTCGCCTCGGGTGCCGTGGTCGCGGCCGGCGCGGCCGCCAGCTCCTGGGCCGGCGCCGTCTCCGACCCCGTCAGCAGGTAGGTGACGATGCCCGTCGTGATGGTGATGGCGTGCTTCAGCTGGCCGTCGGAGCTTTCCAGCTGCGCGGAGTCCTCCTTGTTGGACCCGTTGCCCATCTCGACGAACACCAGCGGAACCTGGGTCAGTGCCGGCCCGGCTACATCGGCGCGGGTCTGCAGGCCGTCGTTCACGCCTGCGTAGTTGGCGGGTACGAAGCCGTCGGACTTGTAGGCGTCGCGCATCATCTTCGACGCCTCGAGCCCGCCGCCGGACTGCGCCGCGTCCGCCTTCTCGTCGGGGATGGGCAGCGACGGGATGATCATGTGGAACCCGTGCTTGCCCGCGTCCTCACCCTGCGCCGTCGAGTCCGCGTGGATACTCACCGCCAGATCGGCGTTCGATTCGCTTGCCGCACGGGCCCTTTCGTCGATGCACCCGCCCCAGCCGGTGTCGTCCTGACGGCTCAGGACGACCTTCGCGCCGAGGCTCTCGAGGCTGCTCTTCACCAGCTGGGTGACGTTCCAGTTGATGGTGTGCTCCGGCACCCCGCCGAGCGACGTCATGCCGCTCGTCTGGCAGTCCTTCGTGTTGCCGCGGCCGTCGTTCACCTGCTGCGCGAGGTCGTGACCCTCGCTGGAACCCTGATGTCCGGGGTCGAGGAACACCGTCATCCCGGACAATTCGGTGCCCGTCGCCGTCGCCGCGGGTTCCGCCGACACCTGAGCAGGGATGAGCACGGACGCACCCAGAACGCAGGCGCCGAGGCCGGCCTTGATCGCAAAACGGTTCATAACGGGGATGGGCGCACCGTCGCAGTCCGGGCGCCACTCTCCTTCCACAGGTGCCACTCGAGTCACATCAGCCCCGAGTGAATCAGCTGCACCGCGCGTTCGTGCCGCTCGAGTCCGGATCGAAAGCAACCTGTAACCAAAGTGGTGGGATGCGACGGACGCCCACCGATTCGCCGGATTCCCACGCAATTGCCCGCGCGTCCGCCGAATCGATCTGCGGATGTGAACGGCACGGCAACTCTGGGCGAAGAGTCGCTGCTCAACCGCGCATTCCTGCACGGTGGCCGGATAATGGAAGTGCAAACCCTCAACCGGTGCTGTACGGTCATCTACCAACCAGCAACGACACGCAGAAAGGTACGGCCATGATGCAGCTTCACGCGCTCTTCGCATCCGTACCCGCATGGCGTCGATGCTCCGCCGACAAGCACATCACCAAGTACGGCGCACCCCGAGAACGTTGAGACTCAACCAAGTCGTTCTCGGGCACCCAGGGCAAACCCCTCGGGTGCCTTTTCTTTTACCCTTCACTTTCAGGAGCACCACATGAAACTTCGCATCAACCAACTGTCCACCTCGCCCCCGTATCTGGACCTGCCGGACGACCTCACCGGTTACGCCGTCACCCTCGACCTGTCGCACTGCGACGCCGCCCACGAGGCCGGACTGGGCGAACTGATCAGCGAGGTCCGCAGTCGCGGTGCCGCCCGCGTCGTCATCACCGGTTCGCCGCGGGAACTCGAGGGCACCGGCCGCGTGCACGGGGCCGCAGCGGCCTGACAACGCAGAACGGGCCCCGGCGCGATGCCGAGACCCGTTCGAGAAAAGCTGAACGCTAGTGCGCGAAGTGCCGCGCACCCGTCAGATACATGGTGATGCCGGCTTCCTTCGCCGCATCGATCACCTCGTTGTCACGGACGGAACCACCCGGCTGCACGACTGCCTTGACGCCGGCGTTCGCGAGCACCTGCAGTCCGTCGGGGAACGGGAAGAACGCGTCCGACGCGCCCACCGACCCGACCACCCGGTCACCGGCCCGCTGCACCGCGAGGTGCGCGGAGTCGACGCGGTTGACCTGGCCCATGCCGACGCCGACCGACGCACCGTCGGAGGCGAGCAGGATGGCGTTGGACTTCACCGAACGGCACGCGCGCCACGCGAACTCGAGATCCTTCAAGGTCTGCTCGTCGGCGGCGTCGCCGACGGCCAGGGTCCAGTTGGCGGGGTCGTCGCCCTCGGCGTCGAGCACGTCGCGCTCCTGGAGGAGTGCCCCACCGGACACGGGACGCAGTTCGATTCCCGTCGCGGTGGGCGCCTTCGCGAGAAGGACGCGGACGTTCTTCTTGCGCTGCAGCACACCGAGCGCGCCGTCGGCGTAGGACGGAGCGATGATCACCTCGGTGAAGATCTCGGCGACCTGCTCGGCCATTTCGACGGTGATCTCGCGGTTCGCGGCGATGACTCCGCCGTACGCGCTGACCGGGTCGCAGGCATGTGCCTTGCGGTGCGCCTCGGCGATGTCGGCTCCGACCGCGATGCCACACGGGTTCGCGTGCTTGATGATCGCGACGGCCGGCTCACTGAAGTCGAACGCCGCACGCCATGCCGCGTCGCCGTCGGTGTAGTTGTTGTACGACATTTCCTTGCCGTGCAGCTGCTCGGCCTGGGCCAGACCGGCCGGGGCGGCGGAGTTCACGTAGAGGGCCGCGGCCTGGTGCGGGTTCTCGCCGTACCGCAGGACCGCCGAGCGGTCCCAGGTGGCGCCTGCCCACTCGGGGAACTGCGAGTCACCGCTGTCCACCAGCGTGGACGTCATCCAGCTCGCGACCGCGACGTCGTACGACGCGGTGTGCTGGAACGCCTGCGCTGCGAGGGCGGTGCGCTCGGGCAGCGTGAAACCGCCGTCCGCGATCGCGGTGAGCACATCGTCGTAGCGGGCGGGATCGACCACGACGGCCACCGACGGGTGGTTCTTCGCGGCCGCGCGCACCATGGACGGACCGCCGATGTCGATCTGCTCGACGCATTCGTCGGGGGTCGCACCGGAGGCGACGGTCTGGGTGAACGGGTACAGGTTCACGACCACCAGCTGGAATGCCTCGATGCCGAGTTCCTCGAGCTGCGCGAGGTGCTCCGGCTTCCGGGTGTCCGCGAGGACGCCGGCGTGCACCCGCGGATGCAGGGTCTTGACCCGGCCCTCGAGGCACTCGGGGAAGCCCGTCAGCGCCTCCACGGGGGTGACCGGGATGCCGGCGTCGGCGATCTTCGCTGCGGTCGACCCTGTCGACACCAGCTCGACGCCTGCCTTGTGCAGGCCCGTAGCCAGTTCGATTAGACCGGTCTTGTCGTAGACGCTGACGAGCGCTCGGCGTACTGCCTTGCGTTCACTCACTGGGGATCACGGCCTTTCGTCCATCGGAAACAACTCCACGGGTGGCGACAGCGGCGATGACGTCCGCCAACAACCGTCGCTCCACAGTCTTGATGCGCTCGTGCAGGGTCGACTCGTCGTCGCCGTCGAGCACCGGCACGGGCTCCTGCGCCAGGATCGGTCCGGTGTCGACGCCCGCGTCCACGAGGTGGACCGTCGAACCCGACACCTTGACGCCGTAGGCCAGCGCATCCGGGACCGCGTGCGCGCCGGGGAATGCGGGCAGCAACGCGGGGTGCGTGTTGATGATGCGACCGCCGAAGCGGTCCAGGAAGGCGGGGCCGAGGATCTTCATGAATCCCGCCGACACCACGAGCGACGGCTGGTGCGACGCGACGGCCTCGGTCAGCGCGACATCCCACGCCGACCGGTCGGCGTGGTCGCGCAGCCCGACCCGGAAGTGGGTGATGCCCGCGGACTCGGCGTGCCGGATGGCGTCGCAGTCGCGGTCGACGCCGACGGCGACGATCTCGGCGGGATACCCGTCGGTGTGGGTCGCATCGATCAACGATTTCAGGAGCGTTCCCGCACCGGAGGCGAGTACGACGATCCGCGCCGGCGCGGACGCGACCGGCGAAGTGGTCGTGGGCCCCAGGTGGTCACGCGAGGAAGTCAGCGCTCTACTCCTGAACAATCGAAAGGCCGGGTGAATCGAAAGGGGGCGGTCGCATCGTCGACCGACCAAGAGCCTAGTCGCTGGGGGTTGCAGGCCCGCGGGGCAGGTCGGCTTCCGGGGCCTCGCCCGCCTTCCCGGCCCCCTCGGGTTCTGCCGTCGCCGCGTCCTCCTCGACCTCGGCATCCACCACGACCTCGGCCTCGGCGTCGGTGTCCTGCGGTGCGACGGGGGCCGCCGGCGCCTCGGTGTCGTCGACGAGTTCGGCTTCGATCACCCGGCCGGGAGCGGCGGCTACCGGGGCCTCCGGCTCGTCGGCGATCGGGGCGGCGATCGCCGGAACCTCCTCCGCACCGGGAAGGTGCGGTTCCTCGTCCTCCGTGCCGGCCTCGTCGTCGGCGCCCCGGCTCCGGTGCCAGGCGACGACCACTGCCGTCACCGCGCCCGCGAGTCCGAGCCACGCGAACGTGAGCAGCCCGAACGCCCACCAGTTCAGCTCGACCGTTCCGAACGCGCCGAGCCTGCCGCCCGACACGAGCCCGAGTACCGCCGTCACCACACCCACACCCGCGGCGGCGGTCAGCACGGTGAACAGCGCCTCCTGCCCGGCGACGCGACGTCCACAGTCGCGTCCGAGCATCACACCGATCAGCAGCGGAACCACCAGCAACGCCGGCCAGGCACCACCCGACACCCCGTCGGGAACCGCGCCGAGCAGCGGCAACGGCGGCAGCGAACCACCGACGTTCCCGAACACGCTGACCGAGACGTCCCCGATCTGCGCCGTCCCGCCCATGACGGCGGCCGCCGCGCCCACCACCACGTTCGGCAGATACAGCACGGACAGGATCGTCAGTCCGAGCAGCCCGACGACGCCGTCGCCGCGTTCGAGCAGCGCCCCGACCGTGGACCACTCCATCAGCAGCGAGATCGTGACCAGCACCGCGCCGGCACCGACGATCGCCGCCATCGCGCGCAGTCCCGGCCGCACCGCGTCCCGGACCCACGACGGAACCTCTGCACCGAGCGTCGGCCACATCGCGACCGCCACACCGATCCCCGCCGCGAGCAGGTGCACCACCAGCACCCACCCGAACGCGGCGAGCGCATTCGGGGAGGACAGCGGGATGACCGCCGACGCGTCCGCGATGACCGCGAGGGCGATGGCCGTCACGACCAGCGGTCCGGCCACCGCGGCGCCGATCACCTGCAGGGCGTACCGCCGCGAGGACGCTGGATGCACCGCCGCCGCGCACCCGCGGGCGACCACCCACATCATCCCCGCCGTCGGGATCAGCGGGAGGACACCGAGGGACGTGCCGTCGATCGTCAACGGCACCTGGTGAATCGCCAGCCACGACGCCGCGATGGCACCGAACGTTCCTGTGAGGTCGCTGTTCGCCGCCACCAGCGTGACGACGATGAGCGCGGACAGCAGGACGACCGTGACCCCCGCGGGCCGGAACGCGACAGACAGCAGCGCCCGCATCTCGTCCGCGTCGGGCACCGGACGCTGTCGCGGGGCTCGCCGCGCATCGTCACGGACCGCTCGCCGCCCGTCATCACGGACGGCTCGCCGTCGTGCACCCTGTGCGACGCGCTGAGCACGATCAACCAAAGAACTCATCCCCTCGAGAGTGGCACTCCGACGCCGCGACAGCGGTCAGGCGCGCCGCACAGAAGTGGCCTCCGACCAGGTTCGGTCAGAGGCCACCTACTGGATGGACCGCTACTTGTCGTCCCTGTCGGCGCGCGTGTCGAACGCCTGCGTCGGCGCGCTGTACCCCTCCGATTCGGACTTCTCGGCCGACTCGGCCGGCTTCGCCTCGGTGGACGGCTGCTCGCCGTACTCCAGAGTGCGCTCCACGGGCGAGGACTCGGCCTGCGACCCGTATGCCGGCGCCGCATGCTGCGCCGATCCGTAGCTGGTCCCGGCCGGGTACTGCGAGCTGGGCGTTCCGGTGGGCTGCGACGGCGTCGACGGCTGCGAGTACCCCTGGTACTGCGGCTGCTGGTAGGCGGTGGTCGGGGCATCGTACGACCCGGATCCGGCACCCGTGCTCGCTCCGTAACCCGGCTGCTGAGGCTGCCCGTAGCCCTGGGCGTAGCCGGGCTGGCCCTGCGACGGCTGACCCTGCTGGCCGTAACCCTGCTGGCCGTAGCCGGGCTGGTTCTGCTGCCCGTAGCCGGGCTGCGACTGGCCCTGCTGCCCGTAGCCCTGAGGGGCGCTCTGGCCGTAACCCTGCGGCTGCTGCTGCCCGTACGACTGCTGCGAGCCCTGCGCGTACCCCTGCGCGGCGCTCTGGCCGTAACCCTGCGGAGGAGTTTGGCCGGGCTGACCGAAGCCCGCGGCCGCGGCGGGCTTCGGCGCCGGCTGCTTGAGGAGGCCGATGTCGAACAGCGCCGCCGCCACGGCCACAGCCGACTGGATGAAGCCGAGAACGAGGATCAAAATTGCGCCCCACCCGGAATCCGCGTCGACGTTCAGGAAGACGAACAACGCGACGATCCAGCCCGCGATGGACGCCGCTGCGGCAGCACCCGCATAGGACTGCCTCGGAAGGAGGGATGCCGCCGCGAGCAGACCACCGAGGAACAGCAGTCCGAGCCCGTCCGTGTTGGCTTCGAACGAGTTCACGGATTCTCGCGCCAGCGTGGCATACGGCGCGAATCCGAGCAGCAGGTTGAGGACACCGAGAACTGCGACACCGATGAGGAGGAAGAAGCCCAGGCCTTTCGATTCTCTCCCTGCAGTCGGTTGCGCGGGCGGACCGTAATTCGGCCCGCCGGGCGTGAACGTCATGACTTCTCCTAGTCGACAAGTGGTCGTCTGCGTGCGCTCTTCCGACGCTAGCCTACGTATACCCGTCGGTCACCGCTGTCGGTCACGTGCGCGGGAGCCGGGAGCAGCACAGGAGACAATGGTCCGGTGCCGTACACCCTCGCTCCACGCACCGCCGATCTCATCCTCGAGACGGAGGTGAAGCATTCACGCTTCATCGCGGCCCTGCGGCGCGTCGAGGACGCCGAGGCGGCGCAGGCTTTCGTCCAGGATCGTCGCAGCGCGTATCCCGATGCGCGACATCACTGTTCGGCGTTCATCGTCGGTAACGGGCCCAGCGACCGGGTCGAGCGTGCGAACGACGACGGCGAACCCGGTGGCACCGCGGGCATTCCGATGCTGCAGGTACTCAAGGCCCGCGACCTCGTCGACGTCGCGGTCGTCGTGACCCGGTACTTCGGGGGAATCAAGCTGGGGGCGGGCGGACTGGTGCGCGCCTACTCGGGCGCGGTGGCCACCGCGGTCGATGCCGCACCGCTCGTGGGGAGGGAACGCCGCCACCTGCACACTCTCGCCGTGGGTCACGCCGAGGCGGGCCGGGTCGAGTCGGAACTGCGGGGGCGGGGCGTCGTCGTGGTGGACACGACATATGCGGAATCCGCGGTCCTCACCCTCGCGGCGAGGGACTCTGCGGAGCTGGCCGATCTGGTCGCTGCCGTCACGTCGGGGACGGGGACACTCGATCCGGCTGGGGAGATGTGGGTCGACGCCTGAACGACCCGTGCGCCTTTCTGGTAGCCGGAGCAACCAGAAAGGCGCACGGGCCCGGAGGGCCTAGGCCTGGACGGCCAGGCTCTGCAGGATCTCGCGAGCGAGCGCAGCGGTCTCGGACGGCGTCTTGCCGACCTTCACGCCGGCAGCCTCGAGGGCGTCCTTCTTGGCCTGCGCGGTGCCCGAGGAACCGGAGACGATGGCGCCTGCGTGGCCCATGGTCTTGCCCTCGGGGGCGGTGAAGCCCGCGACGTAGCCGACGACCGGCTTCGTGACGTTCGCCTTGATGTAATCGGCGGCACGCTCCTCGGCGTCGCCACCGATCTCACCGATCATCACGATGACCTTGGTCTCGGGGTCCTTCTCGAACGCCTCGATGGCGTCGATGTGGGTGGTGCCGATGACCGGGTCGCCGCCGATGCCGATGGCGGTGGAGAAGCCGAAGTCACGCAGTTCGAACATCATCTGGTAGGTCAGCGTGCCCGACTTGGACACGAGGCCGATCGGGCCGGTGCCCGCGATGTTGGCCGGGGTGATGCCGACCAGCGACTCGCCGGGGGTGATGATGCCGGGGCAGTTGGGTCCGATGATGCGGGTCTTGTTGCCCTTGGAGACGTTGTACGCCCAGGCGTACGCCGAGTCCTGCACGGGGATGCCCTCGGTGATGACCACGAGCAGCGGGATCTCCGCGTCGATGGCCTCGACGATGGCGTCCTTCGCGAAGGCCGGGGGAACGAACGCGATGGAGACGTCCGCGCCGGTCTTCTCGATGGCCTCGGCGACGGTGCCGAAGACGGGCAGCTCGACGCCGCCGTCGTGGGTGACGGTGGTGCCGGCCTTACGGGCGTTGACACCGCCGACGACCTGGGTGCCGGCCTTGAGCATCAGCGCGGTGTGCTTCGTGCCCTCGCCGCCGGTGATGCCCTGGACGATGACCTTGGAGTCCTTGGTCAGGAAGATAGCCATGTGATTTAAGTCCCTTTACTTTGCGGCGAAGGCCAGCTCGGCGGCCTTGTCGGCAGCCTCGTCCATGGTTCCGACGACCGTGACCAGCGGGTGGGCGGCCTCGGCGAGGATACGACGACCCTCTTCGACGTTGTTGCCGTCCAAGCGGACGACCAGCGGCTTGTTGGCCTCGTCACCCAGCGTCTTCAGGGCGCCGACGATGCCGTTGGCGACCGCGTCACACGCGGTGATGCCACCGAAAACGTTCACGAACACGCTCTTGACCTGCGCGTCGTTCAGGATGACGTCCAGGCCGTTCGCCATGACCTCTGCGGAGGCGCCGCCACCGATGTCGAGGAAGTTGGCGGGCTTCACGCCACCGTGCTTCTCACCTGCGTAGGCGACGACGTCCAGGGTCGACATGACCAGGCCGGCGCCGTTACCGATGATGCCGACCTCACCGTCGAGCTTGACGTAGTTGAGGTCGTTTTCCTTGGCCTTGAGCTCGAGCGGGTCGGTGGCGTCCCGGTCCTCGAACGCCTCGTGGCCGGGCTGACGGAACGCGGCGTTCTCGTCCAGCGTGACCTTGCCGTCGAGCGCGAGGATCTCGTCACTGGGCGTGCGGACGAGCGGGTTGACCTCGACGAGGAGAGCGTCTTCGTTGATGAAGACCTCCCACAGCTTCTGGATCGTCACGGCCGCTGCGTCGAGCACCTCGGCGGGCAGCTTTCCTGCCTCGGCGATGCTGCGCGCGAACGCGAGGTCGACGCCCTTGACGGCGTCCACGGGGATCTTCGCGAGTGCGTCGGGGTTCTCTTCGGCGGTGACCTCGATCTCGACGCCACCCTCGACCGAGCACATGGCCAGGTACGTGCGGTTGGTGCGGTCGAGCAGGAAGGAGATGTAGTACTCCTCGGCGATGTCACTCGCCTCTGCGACCAGCAGCTTCTTGACGACGTGACCCTTGATGTCGAGGCCCAGGATCGCCTCGGCGTTGGCCTGCGCTGCGTCGGCGTCGGCGGAGTACTTGACGCCACCCGCCTTGCCGCGGCCGCCGACCTTGACCTGCGCCTTGACCATCACGGGCTTGCCGATTTCTTCGGCAATCTCGCGTGCGCCGGCCACCGTGTCGGTAACACGCCCAGCCGAAGTCGGCACCTCGTGCTTGGCGAAGAGTTCCTTCGCCTGGTATTCGAAGAGATCCATCTGCTCACCGTCTCGTCTGCGTTGACACCCGCTCGAGGGGTAGGAGCGGGTCTGTTTTGGACTTTAACCAGTTGCCGGGCCCGCTCTGCGCCCGCGTGTCTGCTATGTGGTCCACATCACGCGATATCACGCACTGAGGCGGGCCTCACCGCTGCAAACGGGGCGGACCTCACCGATTTCTGCGGCGTGCAGTGAGGGCCGCGGCAGCCGCAATCAACACTATGCCCACCGTTGCCGGGACGACACCGGCCCCCATTTCGGGGTCGGTGACCCGGGCGACGGTCAGCGGCCACGACACGAGGTATACGCCCACGGCAACGGCCGAACCGAGCAACAACGCGACCGCCCTGGCGGGCCGGGCACGTGAGGCAACTATCACTGCGAGGACGACCGCGACGCCGAGCAGCACCCGTCCCCACACGTCGAGGTTCCACGGGACTTCCGCGAACGACGCGGGCGCGTACTCGTCGCCGCGTGCGTCGGTCCCGTGGAAGAGGGGCAGTCCCAGTCCGGCGAACGCGGCGACGGCACCGAGCCCGCCGACCACGAGGACCGCGGTCGAGGTGGACGGCTCCTCGGACGTGTCGATCTCCTCGCGTTCCGCCGAGCCCGCGAACCACGTCAGCACGCCGGTGACACCGGCGCCGACGGCCGCGCACCACAGCAGCACGGCACCGATTCCGGCGCCGATCCCCGGCACGTCGGTCGCGAGCACCACCGACTGCGACACCGCGGCGACGGAGTACGGGATCGTCGCCCACAGCACCCCGATCGCGGGCCGGACGGCGGACGCGAACTCCGACAGCAGCAGCCAGACGCACCCGACGACCAGGACGAGGGCCGCGACGAGCACGACCCGGGTGGCGTAGACGTCGGGGCGCGCCGTGTCGCCGGGGATGTCGAGGACGGGCAGCAGCGCTCCGGCGGCGGCCAGGAGGGCTGTGACGATTCCGGTGGCCCCGGCGGCGACGTGCCATCGCGCGATCCGGGCGCGGGCCGCGGCGGCCTCGGCTCGCAGCGCCGCCTTGGCGACGCCCTTCGCGGACGGGGTGACCGCCCCGGGCTTCGGCGGGCCGCCCTGCGCCGGCGCGGTCGGCGAGGCGGCGAGTGTCTTCAGGATCCTGCCGTCGCGGGCCCGGTCGATCATCGGGATGCAGACGCCGACGAGCACCAGGAGGCCGGCGCCGACGGTCCCCCACACCGCGCCGGGACCGGGCTGGATCCGTTCGCCTGCGGCAAGCCCCGCGACCAGGCGCGTCCCGACCACGCCGAGCGCGGCCAGACCCGCCCCGACGAGCGCACCGGACGCGACGGGGGGCGAGATGGACGCCAGCGCCGAAGCGACGACGATCAGGACGGCCGCCGCCAGGATCCCGGCGCCCGCGGACGCGGCGAGGTCCGACTCGACGACGGTCGGGACGAGGATGACGGGGTCCTCGGACACGAAGGCGGGAGCGAACAGCGCGCCGACCAGGACGACGGCGGCGGCCACCGCGACGGCGGACGGCAGGAACCCGATGCGGGCGCCCGTCGCCCGCCCGACCTGTTCGGCGCTGCGGGCGTCGCCATATCCGTCCATCAGCGAAGCCCGGTGCACGGCGACCATGCCGAGCAGGCCCGCAAAGGCGATCAACGCGTGCCCGGCGAGGGCGGCGTAGGCGCCGGTCCCGGCGGCCAACTCGGCCGCGGTGTCGGGCCGGAACAATTCGAGCCGGTTGGCGTCGATGGCGTCCGTCCACAGCTGCGTGTCGAGGACGGCGGCGCCGACGGACACGGCGCCCGCACCGGCCAGCAATGCCCCCGCCACCGCGGTGCGGCGGGCGAGAACCGCAGGAACGGCCAGAACCGGTGCCGCAACGGCGAAGACGGCGGCAAACACCGCGGCCGCGCCGATCGCGGACGGCGCTGCCGCCCCGTCGACCGCGCGGACGGCCTGCAGGACGGGCGCCGACGCCACCCCGAGACCTCCGACGAGGCCCAGCACGACCGCGAGCAAAGTCCCCCGGCGCGCGCGGACGGGATCGGGCTCGTCGACGGCCGTCAAACCGGTGCCGCCGGACGAAGGAATGCGTTCGGGCTCGGCCCTGCGCCCGTCCGGGGATCGAGTTGATGACGCCACAGGCCGACGCTAGCGCTTACCCACCGCCTCCCCCGGGTTGTGACACGCGTGCGCACGGGCGAGATTGAACCGAGACGAAAAGTGGGTTCGACGTTTCCCCAGCTCAGTTTGTGATGCCGGTCACATGTAGCCGTTCCTCTGCGTTACAGGTTGCGCGCATCGCAACCGTTTCGTTACCGTCGCCAAGGTCTTAGTCACAGGCAGGTCACGAGCAGGAGGACGGACGGGCGTATGCACCATCGCAGCCAGTTCACGGCCAGCCGTTTTGTGAGTCACCACGATGACGAGTTGCGGGGTCACAACGACGAAGTCGCGCCCACGTATCCCCCACAGTCGGTCGAGCACTATCCCGAGACCGATAGTTCTGAGATTTCCAGCATGTTCTTCCGCAATTCGCAGTCCACACGCTCCACCCACGACAGCGTCGACACCGGCAACGGCATCGCGACCGTCGACACCGAGTCCGAGATCCCCGGCTTCATCCCCCGCAGCGGTTCCGAGTCCTTCGAGGGCGCACCCTCCCACTCCCGCCGCGGAGCCCACCGCATCCCGACTCCCCCCTCAGCTCTCAAAGGCCGCGCCGCAGTCCTCGCAGTCGCAGCAGGCGCCGTAGTCGCCGCAGGCCAGGCCGCAGTCACCAGCGGATCGTCCAGCTCCTCCGATCACTCCGAGGTCGCCCTCGCCAGTGACGAGTCGAGCGCCATCGGAACCACCGCAGAGCCGCAGGCCGCGCAGTACTCCACGGTCGCCGACACCGCCGCCGCCGATTCGAACGCCCCGCAGGTCCTCAACATCGCGAACCCGACCGACCTGTCGCAGTTCAGCAACCTGCTCGCCAAGGGACAGCGTTTCAGCGAAGAGCGCGCCGCCCGCGAAGCCGCTGCCCGCCGCCCCCTGTTCGTCCTCCCCGCCGTGGGAACCTTCACCTCCAACTTCGGAACCCGCTGGGGCACCCTGCACGCCGGCGTCGACATCGCCGCCCCCATCGGCACTCCCATCGTGGCCGTCGCCGACGGCGAGGTCATCGACTCGGGTCCGGCTTCCGGGTTCGGCATGTGGGTCCGCCTCAAGCACGCCGACGGCACCATCACCGTCTACGGCCACATCAACACCTCCACCGTCACCGTCGGCCAGAAGGTCATGGCGGGCGACCAGATCGCGACCGTCGGCAACCGCGGCTTCTCCACCGGCCCCCACCTGCACTTCGAGGTGCACCTCGCCGGCGAGAACAAGATCGATCCCCTGCCCTGGCTGGCCTCGCGCGGCATCAGCCTCGGCCCCGAGATGGACTGACCTCCCGGAACCACCCCGAACACAACACGACTGCGGCGCATGCATTGCATGCGCCGCAGTCGTGTTTCGTGTCTCTACAGCTTGATCATCGGGACGCCACCGATCAGCATCAGCCGGACCTTGCCCGCGCTGCCGAAGTCGATGGTGACCGTCGCGGTCGGCCCGGCGCCCTTGGTCTCGAGGACCGTGCCGAGGCCGTACTTGTCGTGACTGACCCGGTCGCCGACCGCGAGGACCAGGTTGTTGTTGCGGGAGCGCGCGGCGCCGAAGCTCGGGATGCTCGTGCTCGCCGAACCGCCGCCGTAACCGGAACCGCCGCCGAACCCCTGCCCGTATCCCGATCCGCGCGCGCGGCCACCGCCGATCGCACCACCGGAACCCATACGGGGGCCCGGGTCCTCGCGGCGCCAGTGCACGAGATCCGACGGGATCTCCTGCAGGAACCGCGACTCCGGGTTCTGGATGGGCTGACCCCACGCCGACCGCATGACGGCCCGCGTCAGGTACAGCCGCTGCCGGGCCCGGGTGATGCCCACGTAGGCGAGCCGACGCTCCTCCGACAGTTCCGTGGGGTCGCCGAGCGCCCGCATGTGCGGGAACTGCCCGTCTTCCCACCCGGTGACGAAGACGACGGGGAATTCGAGCCCCTTCGCGGTGTGCAGGGTCATCAGCGTGACGACGCCTTCGTCGTTGTCGGGCAGCTGATCGGAGTCCGCGACGAGGGACACCCGTTCGAGGAACGCGGCGAGGGAACCGGGGTCGGGTTCACCGTCCCTGGCGTCGACGTCACCGTCCTCCGGCGGTTCCACCAGCCCTGCGGCGTTCCGCGCGTCGGAGCTGAACTCCCGCGCCACGCTGACGAGTTCGTTGAGGTTGTCGAGGCGCGCCCCGTCCTGCGGGTCGCTGCTCGCCGCGAGTTCGGCGCGGTAGCCCGTCCGCTCCAAAACCGCCTCGACGACGTCGCCGATGTCGCCGAGCTGGTCGGGGACGATGTCGTCGGCCGTGGTCTCGGGCGGCATCAGCACCCGCAGTCCGTCCATCAGCTCGAGGAACGACGCGATGGCCTTCTGGGAGCGGGTGTTGAGCAGCCGCACCCGGCCCTCCCCACCGTCCCGCAGCGCCTCGGCGAAGCTGATGCCCCGCTGTTCGGAATGGACGGCCACACACGCCTCCGCGCGGTCGCCGATGCCGCGGCGCGGGGTGTTGAGGATCCGGCGCAGGCTGACGGTGTCGTCCTCGTTGGCGAGGACCCGCAGATACGCGACGATGTCGCGCACCTCCTTGCGCTCGTAGAACCGCACCCCGCCGACGACCTTGTACGGAACACCGAGCCGGATGAAGATCTCTTCGAGGGCGCGGGACGAGTTGTTGGTGCGGTAGAACACCGCGACGTCACCGAACTTGGCATCGCCCGAATCGACGAGCTTGTCGATCTCGGACGCCACGAACGACGCCTCGTCGTGCTCGTTGTCCGCGACGTAGCCGGTGATGAGCTCACCCTCGCCCGAATCGGTCCACAGCCGCTTCTCGCGCCGTCCGGTGTTTTTCGAGATCACCGAGTTGGCCGCCGACAGGATGTTCTGGGTGGAGCGGTAGTTCTGCTCCAGCAGGATGGTGCGGGCGTCCGGGTAGTCGCGCTCGAATTCCTCGATGTTGCGGATCGTGGCGCCGCGGAACGCGTAGATCGACTGATCCGCGTCACCCACCACACACAGCTCGGCCGGGGCGACCCGGTGGTCCGCGTCCTCGCCGTCCGCGGTGCCGCCGACCAGTTCCCGCACCAGCATGTACTGGGCGTGGTTCGTGTCCTGGTACTCGTCGACCAGCACGTGCCGGAACCGTCGGCGGTAGTACTCGGCCACCTGCGGGAACGCCTGCAGCATCGCAACCGTCTCGCCGATCAGGTCGTCGAAGTCCAGTGCGTTCGCCGACCGCAACCGCTGCTGGTAGTGGCCGTACACCTTGGCGATCAACCGCGGCAGTTCCGCCGGTTCCTTGTCGGCGTCGGCGCTCGCCTGCTCCGGGCCGATCAACTCGTTCTTGAGATTCGAGATGTGGGTGGCGAGCAGCCGCGCCGAGTAGCGCTTGGTGTCGATGTTCAGATCCTTGGAGATCATCGTCAGCAGTCGCCGCGAATCGTCCGCGTCGTAGATGGAGAAGTTCGAGTTGAGGCCCGGAAGCAGCGCCGCCTGGGCCCGCAGGATCCGCACACAGCTCGCATGGAACGTCGACACCCACATGCTGTTCGCCCGGGGGCCGACGAGGTGGGCGACCCGCTCCCGCATCTCGGCGGCGGCCTTGTTGGTGAACGTGATGGCCAGGATCTGCCCGGGCATCACCCCCCGCTCGGCCAGCAGGTATGCGATGCGACGGGTGAGCACAGCTGTCTTGCCCGAGCCTGCGCCCGCGACGATCAGCAGCGGAGATCCGGCGTGCACGACCGCTTCCCGTTGCGGTGGGTTGAGGCCCTGGAGGAGCGCGTCGGACCCCGTGCGCGCCGGCGCGGCGGCGGGCGGAGTCGACTCGGCGCTCAGGGGAGAAGCGGTGCCGGAGATAGTGTTCATCAGGTATCCAACTTACCGGCGTGTACCGACAGCGTCACAGCGGCTTGGCCTGCGCGGTGCCGCCATGGCAAACTGGTACGTATGTTCAGTCCGCCGTCGCGCCCCCTGTGGCGATTTTTTTACGGGTACCGGCCTCCGGTGCCCGTGAACTGAACAGCTCACGAGCCCCGAGGTCCGCACCGGATCCGGGGCTTTTTTCGTCAAATGAGCCTGGATCGGTAACGACTCGAGCCAAAACAACGATCCAAGTTCTGACAAGAGGGAGACGAACCAATGAGCACTCAGACCGTCGCTTCAGCCGCCAAGGAAACCGCTGTGCCCACCAGCGAGGCCGAGATCGAGGTTCTCCGCCAGGAGATCGACAAGCTCGACGCCGAGATTCTCGCCGCGATCAAGCGTCGTGCCGAGGTCTCGCAGCTCATCGGGCGCACCCGGATGGCGTCCGGCGGTCCCCGCCTCGTCCACAGCCGTGAGATGAAGGTGCTCGAGCGGTTCAACGAGCTGGGCCAGGAAGGCCACACGCTCGCCATGCTGCTGCTGCGCCTCGGGCGCGGCCGCCTCGGTCACTGAGTTTCCCGAAGCGGCCGGCCGTCCCCCGACGGCGGTCGTCACGGTTCGAGTGCGACGTACTTGGTCTCCAGGTACTCCTCGATGCCTTCACTGCCCCCTTCGCGCCCGAAGCCTGACGCTTTGACGCCGCCGAAGGGGGCAGCGGTGTCCGAGATGACCCCTCGGTTGACGCCGACCATGCCCGATTCGATGGCGTCGGCTACCCGGAGCGCACGATCCAGGTCGCGGGTGAAGATGTACGCCGCCAGCCCGAACTCCGTGTCGTTGGCGGCGGCGATCCCCTCCTCCTCGGTGTCGAACCCGGCGATCGCGGCCACCGGCCCGAACACTTCCTCCTTCAGGATCCGAGCCTGGGCGGGAATCTCGTCCAGCACCGTCGCCGGGTAGAAGTAGCCGGGACCTTCCGGGGCGACGCCGCCGAGCCGCACCCGGGCGCCCGCGCCGACGGCGTCCTGCACCAGTTCCCCGACCTTCTCGAGCTGGTCCGCGTTGATCAGCGGGCCGAGCGTCGTGTCGCTGTCCGTGCCGGGGCCCAGCTTGTACGAGGACAGCTTGTCCACGAGTTTCGTGGTGAACTCCTCCCGCACACTGTTCGCGACGTGGAACCGATTGGCCGCGGTGCAGGCCTCGCCGCCGTTGCGCATCTTGGCGAGGAGGGCGCCCGCCACCGCCTTGTCGACGTCCGCGTCGTCGAAGACCACGAAGGGCGCGTTCCCGCCGAGCTCCATCGACGTACGCAGCAGCCCCTTCGCCGACTTCTCGACGAGCATCCGCCCCACCCCGGTCGAGCCCGTGAACGTGAGCTTGCGCAGCCGCGGGTCGTCGATCAGCGGACCGGTCACCTCGCCCGACTTCGACGTCGGCAGCACGGACAGCACGCCCTTCGGCAGTCCGGCGTCGGCCATGATCTCGGCGAGCAGCAGCATCGTGAGCGGCGTCTCGGAGGCGGGTTTGACGATCATCGTGCAGCCTGCGGCCAGCGCGGGCCCGATCTTGCGGGTGCCCATCGCGAGCGGGAAGTTCCACGGCGTGATCGCCAGACACGGTCCGACGGGCTGCTTGGTCACCAGGATGCGCCCGTTCCCCGCGGGCGCCGGGGTGTAGCGGCCGGCGATGCGCACCGCTTCCTCGCTGAACCACCGGAAGAACTCGGCGCCGTACTTGACCTCCGCGGCGCTCTCCGGCAGCGCCTTGCCCATCTCCAGCGTCATCAGCAGCGCGAAGTCGTCGGCCCGGGCGGTGATCTTCTCGAACACCGCGCGCAGCAGTTCCCCGCGCTCCCGTGCCGGGGTCGCGGCCCACTCCCGCTGCACCGCCACCGCGGCGTCGAGGGCCTTCATCGCGTCGCCCGGACTGGCGTCGGCCACCTCGGTGAGGGCGTCGCCGGTGGCCGGGTCGAAAACGGTGAACGTGGCACCGTTCTCGGCGTCGCGCTTCTCGCCGCCGAGGAAGAGGGTCGTGGGAACGGTTCGCATGAGTTCGACAGCATCCATGACGTCCATCATGCGCCGCACCGAAGTTCGCACGGAAGTTTCGACGCGCGGGCATTAAGCTCGAATCTCGTGAGCTCAGACATCACCGGAACCGCGGCCTGGCAGAAATTGCGTGATCATCACGCCCAGATTCAGACCGTCCATCTTCGAGAGCTCTTCGAGAAGGACCCGGCACGCGGACGGGAACTCACCGTCTCGGCCGGCGACCTGTACATCGACTACAGCAAGCACCGCATCGACCGCGACACGATCGGGTTGCTGCTCCAGTTGGCGCGCAGCGTCGACCTGGAGGCCCGCCGTGACGCGATGTTCGCGGGCGAGCACATCAACACGTCCGAGGACCGCGCCGTCCTCCACACCGCGCTGAGGCTGCCTGCCGACGCGTCTCTCGTCGTAGACGGTCAGGACGTTGTCGCCGACGTCCACGACGTCCTCGATCGCATGGGCGATTTCACCGATCGGGTGCGCTCCGGCGAATGGCGCGGCGCGACGGGCGAGCGAATCAAGACCGTCGTCAACATCGGCATCGGCGGGTCGGATCTGGGCCCGGTGATGGTGTACCGCGCGCTGCGGCACTACGCCGACGCCGGCATCGGCGTCCGGTTCATCTCCAACGTCGATCCCGCAGACCTGGTGCGCAGCCTGAACGGCCTCGACCCGGCCACCACCTTGTTCATCGTGGCGTCCAAGACGTTCTCGACCCTCGAGACGCTCACCAACGCCACGGCCGCCCGGCGGTGGCTGCTCGGCGGCCTGGGCCTCGGAAACGAAGCGGTCGCAAAGCATTTCGTCGCCGTCTCGACACACGCGGACCGCGTGGCGGAGTTCGGCATCGACACGGCCAACATGTTCGGATTCTGGGATTGGGTCGGCGGCCGGTACTCGGTCGATTCCGCCATCGGACTGTCGGTGATGGCGGCGATCGGCAAGGAACGTTTCGCGGAGTTCCTCGCCGGCTTCCACGCCGTGGACGAACATTTCCGGACGGCGCCGCTCGAGGAGAACGCGCCGGTCCTGCTCGGCCTGATCGGACTCTGGTACTCGAACTTCTTCGGCGCCGAATCCCGTGCCGTGCTGCCGTATTCCAACGATCTCGTGCGGTTCGCGGCGTATCTGCAGCAGCTGACGATGGAATCGAACGGCAAGTCGGTGCGCGCCGACGGCTCCCCCGTCCCCGCGTCCACCGGTGAGATCTTCTGGGGCGAACCCGGAACCAACGGCCAGCACGCCTTCTACCAGCTCCTGCACCAGGGCACGCGGCTCGTGCCGTCCGATTTCATCGGTTTCGGCGAGCCCACGGACGACCTGCCCACCGCCGACGGCACGGGCAGCATGCACGACCTGCTGATGAGCAACTTCTTCGCGCAGACGAAGGTCCTGGCGTTCGGCAAGACGGCCGAGGAGATCGCCGCCGAGGGCACCCCCGAAGAGCTGGTGCCGCACAAGGTCATGCCCGGCAACCGGCCGTCCACGACGATCCTCGCGCCGAAGCTCACACCGTCGGTGATCGGGCAGCTGATCGCCCTGTACGAGCACCAGGTGTTCGTCGAGGGTGTCGTGTGGGGCATCGACTCGTTCGACCAGTGGGGTGTCGAGCTCGGCAAGACCCAGGCCGTGGAGCTGCAGCCGGTGCTCACCGCCGCGGAAGAACCCGCCGTGCAGAGCGATTCGTCGACGGACAGCCTGGTGCGCTGGTACCGCCGTCAGCGCGGACGGGCCTGACTCACCAACTCTCGGTGGTGTAGACCCGGCCGGAGCGGTCCACCAGCCGGGCACGCAGTTCGTGCTGTTCGATCCACCGGAGCGCGCCGATACCGCGGGCGAGGGCGGCGACGCTGGCCGCGTACGCCCAGAGTGCGTCGTCGGCGATCACCGTCACCGTCTCCCATTCGGTGGTGGTGGGTGGTTCGGTGACCGGTGGCGCGACCGCCGTCGCCATCGCCGTCCCGTTCACCAGTTCGACCTCCCCGTCGCCGGGCACCGGAATCTGCCAGCCGCCGGCGGGACAGTGTCCGGCCGTCGCGATGACGTCGCCGATGCGGACCGCGGCCCCGCACTCGAGTTGCCGGGCGACCAGTTCCGCCGCCCGATCCACCGTGTCGGCCTTGGCGGTGTCGGTGATGTCGAACGACGCACCCCACGGCGCGAACACGACGTCGTCGTCGATCTGGACGTCGAGGAAACTGGGTTCCGGATGCACGGTGGGGATCAGGTCCTCGTCGGGGGTTTCGGTGGCGAGCGGGTTCACCACCCCGTCGGTCATCCGGGCCGCCCAGAGCGCAGAACGCAGCAGTGCGGACATCCGCCTGCTGACCTTGACGGGCGCACCCTGGGACAGGTTGACGGCGTGGATCTCGGCGTCGCCGCGGTGGATGTCGCAGACCGATTCGGCCTCGTCGATGACGGCCGCGATCAGCGCCGCGGCCTCCGGAAGGGCAGCGCCCTCGGTGACGTCGACCTCCACGACGGAACCCCACACCTTCCATTTCTCGACGCTAACCATGGTGTTCTCCGTGTGCGGTCCCGTACAGCGCTGCACTTCCAGTATGCGCCGGTTGTCCAGAGGCCGACCTGCGGCGACCGACGCAACCGGTCGTACACTTCGCTGGTGAGCGCCCGATTGAGCGTCGTCGACGAGATGTTCCTGCGCACCCACCGGGGGTGGGGAACGCCGATCGTGATGCAGGGACTGTGGCGCACGGACGGCCGGGTGGACGCCGCGACGCTCGATTCCCTGATCGCCGACCTCGCGCGGGGACCGCTGGGCAGGCGGGTGGTGCGCCCGCGGGTCCCCGGCGCGCGGCCCCGGTTCGAGCCGAGCGCGGACGCCTTTCCCGTCGAATACGCGGAGATCGAGGCCGGGGCGGTCCTGGCGTGGGCGGACGAGCAGGCCTCGTTGCCGGTAGACCCCGAACGTGGTCCGGGCTGGCGGCTGGCCTGCGCACGACCGGCCGGCGGGGGCACGGTGCTGTCGCTGGTGTGTTCTCACGTGATCGCGGACGCGCGCGGACTGGCGGCCGCGATCGCGGCGGCCCTGCAGGGCGCGCCGCCGTCGGACGCGGGTGGCGCGGGAGGCGCGGTCGCGGACATGTGGGACGCCACCCGGCTCGCCCGCCGCGTGACGGAGGGGACGGCCCGTGCGGTCGCCGGTCTGGTGGTGAGCGGGTCCCGTCGCGCGGAGCTGCGCCGCTTCCTGCACGTGAGTGGCAAAGCGTCCCCCGGGACTCTTTGCCACTCACCTGTGGGGATGGTGCTGGACGTGGACGCCGAACGGTGGGACGCCGTCGCGGAGCAGGCAGGCGGTACCCCGAACAGCCTGTTCCTGACCGTGGTGGGCGAGTTGGCGCGGCGGGACGGCGAGACCCGGCCGCTGATGATCAGCGTGCCGATGGATCTGCGCGACAAGGGCGACCAGCCGGGCACCGCGAACTCCGTCGCCGTGGTCGAGGTGGACGTGTCCCCGCGGGACACCGTCGGGGACGTGCGGGCGAAAAGCCGCGCCGCCTTCTCCGCACCCGCGATGACCAGCCCGGCCGGTTTTCCCGAGGAGATGCTGCAACTGGTGCCCGACCGGGTGGCGCACGCCCTCACGGGCAATCCCGGTGAGCGGGACGTGCTGTGTTCCAACATCGGACCGCTGCCCGACGCGCTCGTCACGATCGGCGGACACCGGGCCACCGGCATCGCCACCCGCGCCGTCCATCCGGGTGTCGTGACCAGCCGCACCCGGCTGTCCGCCTATCTCAGCCGCTTCGGCGGTAGCTACACCCTCGCGCTCGAGTCGCTGGACAGCCCGGACCGCACGGCGCTCCGCGAGCGGGCGGGCGAGGTCCTCGCCCGGCACGGGGTCACCGCTCGGGCCTGGTGACGGCTATGGACTCGGTCGTGAGATCGGTGTACGGCTGCCGCGCCGACTCCGGATCGCCGTACGTGATCGCCCGCTCCCGTCGCGTCCGGGACGCCAGCGTGACGGCCCAGTTGAGCAGGGTGCCGAACCGGTTGCGGTACCCGGCGAGGAACGCGATGTGGATGGCGCCCCAGGACACCCAGCCCAGGAACCCGGACATTTGGATCGGGCCGGCCTGGAGCAGTGCATGCCTGCGGGCGATGTACGCGGCGCTGCCGAGGTCGCGGTACTTGAAGGGTTTGCGGTCGGGTGTTCCGCCTTCGATCGTGCGGGCGATGCATCCTGCGACGTGCCTGCCGCCCTGCATCGCGACCTCGGCCACACCGGGAAGGTCGTTCAGCGACATCAGGTCGCCGATCACCCAGACATTCGGATGTCCTGGCACCGTGAGGTCTGGTTCGACGGCGATGCGCCCGCCCTGAATCTGCTTCACGCCGAGCGCATTCGCGAGAGCGGCGGCGAACGGCACGGCCTCGACGCCCGCGGTCCACAGGACGGTGCGGGCCCCGTAACGCTTCTTGGTGCGGGCTGCGTTCTTGGCCGTGGTCTCGATGCTGGTCTCGCAGACGTCGGTGACGTGCACACCGAGGTGCGTTTCGACGCCGACCTTGTCCAGTGTCCGCTGCGCCGCCGCGGACAGTTTCCGGTTGAACGACGGGAGAACGCGGTCGCCGCCGTGGAGCAGCAGCACCCGGGCCTCGCAGGGGTCGATGGACTGGAACTCGTTGGCGAGCGCGTGCACGGCGAGTTCCCGGATCTGACCCGCCAGTTCGACTCCGGTGGGTCCACCGCCCGCGACGGCGAACGTGAGCCACGGCCTGCGCTCCTCCGCGGTGGGCAGCGATTCGGCCATCTCGAAGGCGGAGATCAGTTTTCGGCGAATGGCGAGTGCGTCGTCGAGGGTCTTCATTCCCGGCGCCCACTGGATGTACTCGTCGTGCCCGTGGTACGCCTGCCGCATGCCCGCCGCGACGATCAGGTAGTCGTAGGGAAGTTCGAACGTGGAGCCGTCGAAGCGGCTGGCGGTCAGCACCCGGCCGGCTGCGTCGATTCCCTGCGCCTCGCCGAGGGCGACGTGCACGTTGCGGATCCCGCGCAGCAGGTGGCGCAGCGGGCTGCTGATCTCGCCCTCGGACAGCAGGCCCGTCGCGCACTGGTACAGCAGCGGCTGGAAGACGTGGCTGGTTCCGCGGTCGAGCAGGGTGACGTCCACGTCGACGTCGCGCAGCCGGCGGGCCGCGTAGATGCCGCCGAACCCTCCCCCGATGATGACGACCCGTGGTCGCGAACGCTGCAGGCCGAGGGACGAGGATTCCTGGGCGGTCGTCATAGGTCAGTCCTACACGAACCGGGATGTCCATGCATGAGGAAGGAAGCGCAATGCGACGTCGATTCCCCGCCATTTGATGCCCGGCAGCGCAGCGCGGCTCGTCTCCTTCTCGATGGCCGCCACCATCGCGTCGACGCCGTCGGCGAGGGTTGCCGTCAGCCCGGAACTGTCGCCCGCCTTGCTCGACATGTCGGTGGCGATGTACCCGGGAAGCAGGGTGGTCACCGCGATCGGGCTCTTCGACAGTTCCGCGGTCAGCGCCTCGCCGAGGGCCGAGACCCCCGCCTTGCTCGCCGAGTACGCCGCCTTCGGGCCGGGCAGACCCCGGTCCGCGCTGACCGAGGACACGAGCACCAGGTGCCCGGAGTTCTGCTTGCGGAAGATGCCGAGCGCCGCCTCGCACTGCGACAGGGCGCCGACGAAGTTGGTGCGGGCGGTGGCGAGATTGGCGTCGGCCCGGCCCGTTCCGATCCTGGCGCCCTTACCGAGTCCGGCGTTGACGACGACGCGGTCGAGTCCGCCGAGTTCGTCGCGCAGTTCGCCGAAGACCCGGACGACGGCGTCGTGGTCGGTGACGTCGAGTTCGCGGACGGCGACGGCGATCCCGGGATGCGACGCCCGCAATTCGTCACGTAGGGCCTCGAGTCGTTCGACGCGGCGCGCGCACAGCGCGAGGTCCCGGCCCTGCGCCGCGAACCGCCGGGCCATCTCCTCGCCGAGCCCCGAGCTCGCCCCCGTGATCAGAATCTTCTGCCGCGTCATCCCGACACAGTATCTACTCGGCGGTAACAACGCGGGAGGCCCGCCGGAACCTCTGACATCGTGCACCGACCGGCTTACGGTTACAGGTATGACTGACTCCGGTAGCGGCGCGGAAGAGTTCGATGTCATCGTGATCGGAGGCGGCCCCGCGGGTGAGAACGCGGCGAGTTACGCCATCGCCGGCAGCGACCGCACGGCGGCGCTGATCGAGCACGAGCTCGTCGGCGGGGAATGCTCCTACTGGGCCTGCATGCCCAGCAAGGCGCTGCTGCGTCCGGGTGAGGTCCTCGGTGCGGCCCGCAACATGCCCGGGGTGTCGGCCGGGCCGCTCGACGTGGACGCCGTGCTGGCGCGCCGCGACTCGTTCACCAACAACCACGACGACTCGTCGCAGGTGATGTGGGCCGACGCGGCGGGGATCGACGTCATCCGGGGATCGGCACGCATCACGGGGGACCGCACGGTGACGGTCGGCGATTCCCGCGAGCTGCGCGCCCGGCACGCCGTCGTGGTCGCCACCGGGACGACCGCCGCGGTCCCGGACACCCCCGGCCTGCGGGCGGCGTTGCCGTGGATCTCGCGGGACGCCACCAACCTGAAGGAGATTCCGCGCCGGGTCGCCGTGATCGGCGGCGGCGTCGTGGCCTGTGAGAGCGCGACGTGGCTGCTGGACCTCGGCGCTCAGGAACTGACGATGGTGGTCCGCGGCCGGGCGCTGCTCCCGAAGAACGAGCCGTTCGCCGGTGAACGGGTGGCCCGCAACCTGGAGAAGAAGGGTGCGCGGATCCTGTTCGGCGCGGACCTTCGCGGCGTCGAACGGGCCGACGCCCGCGACACCGGCATGGGTCGCATCCACGGCGGTCCGGTCACCCTGGACGTGGTGGGACAGGACCCGATCGTCGTCGACGAGATCGTGGTCGCGACCGGGCGTACCCCGGCAACGTCGTCGCTCGGCCTCGACGCGCGGCTGCTGAACTCCCGCGGATACCTCACCACCGACGACCATCTGACGACGGCCGACGAGTGGTTGTACGCCGTCGGCGACGCCAACGGTCGCGCGCTGCTCACTCACATGGGCAAGTACCAGGGCCGCGTCTGCGGAGACGTGATCGCCGCTCGCGCCGAGGGCAGGCCGCTGGACGGGTCCCGATTCCGGGCCACCGCCGACCACGGGCAGGTCCCCCAGGTGGTGTTCGCCGATCCGGAGGTCTCGGCCGTCGGGGTCACCGAGCAGGAGGCGCGCGACGCCGGTGTGGACGTCGAGACCGTGGAGGTCGACATCGCCGTCGCCGGTTCGTCACTGGCCCGCGACGATTTCAGCGGTCACGCCAAACTCGTGGTCGATCGGGCCACCGACACCCTGGTCGGGGCGACGTTCGCGGGCACCGACGTCGCCGACCTCGTCCACGCCGCCACCGTCGCCCTGGTCGGGAAGGTGCCGCTCGACACGCTGTGGCACGCGGTCCCGTCGTACCCGACCGTGAGCGAGGTGTGGCTGCGACTGCTGGAGGCGCGGCGCTGACCCGCACGGAGCACCACCGGCGGATGACAGCGTCTCCTCAGACGGTCTCCGTATAGTCGCCGACATGGCGTCTGACACTCTCACGACCGACACGCTGGTGAGGACGACCGCAGGGGCGGTCCGGGGCCGGCGCGTCGGCGACCTGGTCGCGTGGCGGGGAATTCCCTACGCCGCTCCCCCGGTGGGTCCGTTGCGGTTGCGCGCACCCCACCCGGTCACGCCGTGGTCCGGGGAACTCGACGCCACCGAGTTCGGCGACGCCGCCGTGCAGCACAAGAAGTTCACCGCGCTGCGGCCGGGCAAATATCAGCCGAGCAGCGAGAACTGCCTGACGCTCAACGTGCTGGCCACGCCCGGCACGTCAGGGGCGCGCCCGGTGATGGTGTTCATCCACGGTGGCGCGTACACGCTGGGCATGTCGGCCACCGCGCTCTACGGCGGACAATCGCTGGTCCGCCGCGGCGACATCGTGTACGTGTCGATCAACTACCGACTCGGATCCCTCGGATACCTCGACTTCACCCAGTTCTCGACCCCCGAAAGACCTTTCGACTCCAACCTCGGCCTCCGCGACCAGGTGGCCGCACTCGAATGGGTGCAGCGCAACATCGCCGAATTCGGCGGCGACCCCGACAACGTCACCGTCTTCGGCGAATCCGCGGGCGCCAACGCCGTCACCACCCTGATGACCACACCCGCCGCGAAAGGCCTTTTCGCGCGGGCGATCTCGGAGAGTTCCGCGCCCGGTCTCGTCACGACGGCGGACCGAGCCGCCCGGTGGGCATCCGACTACGTGACGCTACTCGGAGCCGAACCCGGCACTGCCGCAGAGGCGCTCGCGTCGTCACCCGTCGGCGCGCTGGGCCGGGCCGGGAACCGTCTCGGCGCGAAGGTGCTCTCGGAGACGCCGGGACTGCACCCGTTCGGACCTGTGATCGACGGCGCCTTCCTGCCGAAGCCGCCTCTCGACGCGTTCGCCGACGGCTCGGCGCACCGGGTTCCGCTGATCATCGGCACCAACGCCAGCGAGGGCACCCTGTTCCCGAAATTCCTGGACGCACTGCCGACGGACCCCGACCGGATCGGGCGGATGTTCGCACTCACCGACCCCGCCGCCGAGGCCCGCGTCACCGCGGCGTATCCGGGCTACCCGGCACCGGACGCCGCCGTCGATCTGGGCGGCGACCTGACGTTCTGGAGGCCGTCGATCGAACTGGCCGAAGCCCATTCCGCGTACGCCCCCACCTTCAGTTACCGTTTCGATTTCGCGCCGCGTGCAATGAAGTGGCTCGGTCTGGACGCCACGCACGGGTTCGAACTGTTCGCCGTGTTCGACATCGCCGACACTCTGATCGGCCGCGGTCTCACCCTGCCGGGCGGACGACGCGGCCTGAAGGACGTGACGGATAATGTGCAGCGACACTGGCTGCACTTCGCCTCGCGGGGAACACCGTTGGTGTCGTGGCCGAAGTACGACACCGACCGGAGGGCAACACTCGTGTTCGACACCGTCACCACCGTCCAGGACGACCCGCGCCGGGAGCGCAGGCTGGCGTGGGAGGGGTACGCGGGCTATCACGGGCAGGGCCTGTGAGCGGTCTGGAAGTCCACACCGATGCCGGCGCCGTCGGAGGGCGCCGGATCGACGACCTGGCAGCGTGGCGGGGCATCCCCTACGCCGCTCCCCCGGTCGGGCCGCTGCGGTTGCGGGCCCCGCACCCGGTCGAGCCGTGGTCGGGGGTTCGGCGGGCGTTCCACTTCGGGTCCCCCGCACCGCAGGACAGTGGGACCGACGAGGACTGTCTCACCCTCAACGTGCTCGCCCCCGGTCCCACATCCGCGACGCCGCGACCGGTGATGGTGTTCATCCACGGCGGCGCCTACTCCGGCGGGACCTCGTCCTCGTCGCTCTACGGCGGCCAGTCGCTGGTCCGCCGCGGCGACATCGTGTACGTGTCGATCAACTACCGCCTCGGATCCCTCGGATACCTCGACTTCACCCAGTTCTCCACCCCCGAAAGACCTTTCGACTCCAACCTCGGCCTCCGCGACCAGGTGGCCGCACTCGAATGGGTGCAGCGCAACATCGCCGAATTCGGCGGCGACCCCGACAACGTCACCGTCTTCGGCGAATCCGCGGGCGCCAACGCCGTCACCACCCTGATGACCACACCCGCCGCGAAAGGCCTGTTCGCGCGGGCCATCGCCGAGAGCCCGCCGGTGGCCTCCGCCTACCACCCCGAGCGGGCGGCCCGGTGGTCGCGCGAATTCCTCGAGATCGCCGGGGTCCCGCTGTCCGAGGCCGCGACGTGGCTCGAGACCGCCGATCCGGCCGACTTCGTCGCGGCGGGGACGACGCTGGCGCACCGGGGCGCCGACGAGGAACCCGGCACCCGCGCATTCGCGCCCGTCGTCGACGGCTTCTTCCTTCCCACCCATCCGCTCGACAGTTTCGCGTCCGGATCGGGGCACCCGGTCCCGCTGATCATCGGCACGAACCGCCACGAGGGCAGGGTCTTTCCCCGGTTCCTGAACATTCTGCCCACCGATCCCACCCGGATCGACAAGATGTTCTCGCACGTGGACGCGTCGGTGAAGGAGCGGGCGATCGCCGCCTACCCCGGTTACCCCGGCCGGCGTGCGGCCGCGGACCTCGGCGGCGACGTGACGTTCTGGGAACCGTCCGTCCTGTGCGCACAGGGCCACACGACCGTCGCCCCGACCTACAGCTACCGGTACGACTTCGCACCCCGGTTGCTCCACGTCCTCGGGTTGGGCGCCACCCACGCCACGGAGTTGTACGCGGTGTTCGGGTTGACCGGGCCGTGGGCGCGGTTGCTCACCGCGCTCGGCGGACGCCGCGGGTTGCGGGCCGTCACCGACACCGTCCAGTCGCACTGGCTGCATTTCGCCCGGCACGGGACCCCCGCGCCGGGATGGCCGCGGTACTCGCCGGAGCGCCGGGAAACGCTCGTCATCGACGACACGAGCAGGGTGGAGAACGATCCGCTCGGTCAGCGCCGGCGGGCCTGGCTGGGGTACGGGCACCGGCGCTAGCGGGACCGACAGCGCGTTCCCCGTTGCGGCCCTCCCGGTTGCCCTACTCTCGTAGAGACCTGCATTCGGGAGGCGAGAATGACCGAGTCGAACGACCTCGCAGGCCGCACCATGGTGGTCACCGGCGCCACCTCGGGCCTCGGCCTGGAAACCTGCCGCCAACTCGCGCGGCGCGGCGCCACCGTCGTCCTGGTCGGCCGGGACCAGGACAGGATCGACGCGGCGATCGCCGACCTGTCCGAGAGCGCGGACCGCGACAGGCTGCATTCGGCGCCGGCCGATCTGTCCTCGCTCGGCCGGGTCCGCACGCTGTCCGGGGAACTGCTGCATCGGTTCCCGCGGATCGACGTGCTGGTGAACAACGCGGGCGTCGACGTGGGACAGCGCCGGCTGACGGTGGACGGCATCGAAGAGACGTTCGCCGTGAACTACCTCGCGCCCTTCGTGCTGGCGACGACGCTGGCACCGGCGATGGCGCGGGCGTCGACGGCCGACGCCGCCGGTCACCGGCGTCCGTCGCGCATCGTCGACATCAGTTCGTCGGGGCATCGCGGCGGCAGCCTCGACTTCGACGACCTCGACGGTACGAAGGACACGTTCCACGGCCAGCGCGCGTACAACAACTCCAAGCTCGCCCTGACCCTGTTCACCCGCGAGTTGGCGCGCCGGTCCGATCCCGCGAGGCTGGTCGTCAATTGCGCCGACCCCGGATTCGTCCGCGGCACCGCGCTCGGCCGGGGTCTGCCGTTCGGCCACCAGGTGGTCGGCACACTCCTCACACCGTTCATGGCCGAGGTCGCCAAGGCAGCGGAGACCGCGGTGTGGACCGCCACCGCGACGGAGAGCGGCAAGTTCACCGGCCAATACATCAAGGGCTGCAAGGCCGTTCAGCCCGGCAAGGACGCACGGGACGCGGCACTCGCCGCACGGCTGTGGGCCGCTACCGAGGCACTGCTCGCCGGCCGCGGCTGACGCTCGTCAGGTCGGATCCTCGAACAGCGACAGCACGTTGCCGTGCGGATCCCGGAACCACGCGACCCGGATGCCGTCCGGTGCGAGCCAGGCCGCGTGCTCGTCCTGATCCATCCCCGGATACTCGGTGAACTCGATGCCCTTGCTGCGCAGCGAATCGACAACCCCGTTCAGATCGGCGACCTTCCACCCCAGCACCGTGTACCCGGTGTCTGATTTCGCCTGCACCAGCGTGACCCGGAGCAGGGCACCGTTGCAGTCGACGGCCAACGCGAACTCGTCCCGCGAGACGCGCGTCAGCCCCAGGGTCTCCACGTAGAACATCTCCGAGACGTCCAGGTCGGTGCTGGCCACGAAACTCACGAGCTCACCCTGAAGACTCATGAATCAACTGTGCCCCGCGCACCCGTGGACAGGCAAGAGTGCGACGTCACCAGCGGCGGTATCCCGTGACCCGGGGCACACGGCCCGGCGACCGCAAGTTAACGTCGATTCGACAGGTCGTCTCGCACCGGAATGAGGAACTCGCGTGTCTGCTCCAGTTTCAGAGAAGAAGGGCCCCCTCGCGGGCATTCGCGTCGTCGAATTCGCAGGCCTCGGACCGGGCCCGCACGCCGCCGCCCTCCTGGCCGATCTCGGCGCCGACGTGGTCTGCGTCCAGCGCCCCGGCGTGATCCCACCGGGCGGTCCGTACGACCAGATCCAGCGCGGCCGCCGCGTCGTCGAGGCCAACCTGAAGGACCCCGCACAGGTCGAGAAGGTGCTCGGGCTGATCGAGCGCGCCGACGTCGTGATCGAAGGCTTCCGGCCCGGTGTCACCGAGCGCATGGGCCTGGGCCCGGACGTCTGCCTGGAGCGCAACGAGCGACTCGTATACGGACGGATGACCGGCTGGGGCCAGGAAGGTCCACTGGCCAGCGCCGCCGGCCACGACATCAACTACATCTCGCTGACCGGGGTCCTGCACGCCATCGGCCGCAAGGGTGAGCGTCCCGTGCCGCCGCTGAACATGGTCGGCGACTTCGGCGGCGGTTCGATGTTCCTGATCTTCGGGATCCTGTCGGCGCTGGTGGAACGCCAGTCGTCCGGCAAGGGGCAGGTCGTGGATGCGGCGATGGTCGACGGCGCGCTGGCGCTGTCGCACATGATGTGGGCGTTCCGTGGCCGCGGCGTCTGGTCCGACGAGCGGGGCGTGAACCTGCTCGACACCGGTGCGCCGTTCTACGACACCTACGAGACGTCCGACGGCAAGTACATGGCCGTCGGCTCGATCGAGCCGCAGTTCTACGCCCTGCTGCTGCAGGGCCTCGAACTCGACCCCGCCGAACTGCCGCAGCAGATGGACGTGTCGGCGTGGCCGCAGATGAAGAAGGTCTTCGCCGAGAAGTTCCTGTCGAAGACCCGCGACGAGTGGGCTGCCATCTTCCTCGGCACCGACGCCTGCGTGTCGCCGGTGCTGACGTTCGCGGAGGCACCCGCCAACGAGCACCTCGCCGCCCGCGGCTCGCTGATCGACCTCGACGGCGTCACCCAGCACGCCCCGGCGCCCCGGTTCTCCCGCACCCCCGCCGGCGCTCCCACCCCGCCGGCCCGCGAGGGCGTCGACATCGACACCGTCTGGACCTGACCGCAGGTGAGTGGCAACGCGTGCCCCGGCACACTTTGCCACTCACGTGCTCAGACGACGAGGGACGGTTCCGCGAGCTCACGGTCGACGGCCAGCGTCTCGTACGCCGCCGCGATGCCGTCGACGCCGCGGCGCAACTCGTCGGACGTCCGCGCGTACGGGAGCCGAACGAACCGTTCGAACGCACCCTCCACCCCGAACCGCGGTCCAGCGGCCAGCAGCACGCCGAAGTTGGGGGCCGTCGCGGCCAGCGCCGTCGAGACCGGCGCAGGCATGCGCAGCCACAGCGACATCCCTCCCGAACCGATGGTCGGGACCCAGTCCGGGAGGCGGTCGGCCAGCGCGTCGAGCATCGCGCCCCGCTGCTCCCGCAGCTCGGCCCGGCGACGCGCGAGGACGAGCTCGTCGTCGGTGAGCAGATGCGCCGCCGCGAGCTGGTCCATCACCGGTGTCCCCAGGTCGACCGCTGCCCGTGCCCCGGCGAGCCGGGTGATCAGCGCCGGATCCGCGCGAATCCAGCCGACGCGCAGCCCACCCCAGAACGACTTGGCCGCCGACCCGATCGTCACGACCTCCGATTTCGCCGCGCCCTTGGCGTACGCCGCGACCGGACCGGGTGACGGCTCGTCGAGCCACAGGTCGACCATCGTCTCGTCCACCACCAGCGTCATGCGGGTGTCACGCGCGATCCGCGCCAGCTCGGCCCGTCCGGACGCGTCCAGGCACAGCCCCGTGGGGTTGTGGAAGTCCGGAATCAGGTACGCCATCCGGGCCGCGGTCTGCCGGGCCGCGCTGCGGATTCCGTCGAGATCCCACGCCCCCGACGCACCGCCCTCCGGCCGGACGGGCACGGGGACCGGACGCGCGCCGACCCTGCGGATCGCCTCCAGCGCGTTGGGGTAGGTGGGGTGATCGACCAGCACCCGCTCCCCCGGCGCCGTCAGCACGTTCAGGAGCAGCCGCAGCGCGTGCTGGGCCCCGGACGTGACCATGATCTGCTCGGGCGAGGTCTCCAGCCCCCGCGCCCGGTAGCGGGCCGCGATCACCTCCCGCAACGCGCCGATCCCCACCGGCTCCATCCCGTGAGTCGGAAGGAACTGCGGAAGTGATTGCAGCGCATAGGCGTAGGCCTGTTCGACCGCTTCGGCGGGCGCGGCCATCGCGGCGTAACTGAGGTCGACCACCGCACCGTCGGATCCGGGCTGGTGCGCCCGGAACATCAGCCCGTTCTGCCGCGCCCCGAGCGGCAACGCGACCGTGCTGCGCGACCCCTGCCTGCTGATGAGATACCCCTCGTCCCGGAGCACCGAGTACGACGACGTGATCGTGGTGCGGCTCAACTCCAGCACCGACGCCAGTTCGCGTTCGCTCGGCAACGCGACACCCAGCGGGATGCGACCGTCGTGCACGAGCAGGCGGATGCTCTCCGCCAGAGCCCGGTAGGCGGGTCGCGCCGCCGAGCGGCGGCCGCTGTCGTCCTGCCAGTTGCCGAGGTCCCTGGCCAGGGAGCGAGCTCCGAGTACACGAGTCATCATGCAGTCCAGTATCACCCTCTTGGCTATTCAACTCCAAGCCAGTTCTCACGAAGCTCGGATCCATGACGACATTGATCACGCTCCTGTGCATGGCTCTCCTGGCCGCCGCGGTCGCACACTTCGGCCCGAAAGAGGGAGGTAAGGGCGTATTTCGCCTGGAGCAGTTCCGGATCGGCGCCCCTCTCGGCGGCATCTTTCCCGACCCGCCGAGCAGTCCAGAAGATCCGGACTGGCATGATCCGGGACCTCGGCGCCCCGGCGGCCACTGCAGTTGATCGAACCTCCGCCGGCCACGGTTCACGGACGGTAGGTGTCGGAGGTCGGAGGCATACTGGGCTGGTGACCACAGGAATCGCCCTGTTCGACACCGCCCTCGGCACGTGCGCCATCGCGTGGCGGGCCGCGGGGATCGTGGGTGTGCAGTTGCCCGAGGGTTCACCCGAGTCCACCCGGCAGCGGGTCGAACACTGTTTCCCGGACGCGGTGGAGCACCAGCCACCCACACCGGTCCAGCAGGCCATCGACGGAATACGCGAACATCTGGGCGGCGCACTCGACGATCTGCGGTGGATCGACCTCGACTTCGAGGGGGTCCCCGAATTCGACTGCCGCGTATACGACATCACCCGCGCGATCGACCCGGGCACCACCCTCACCTACGGCGACATCGCGGCGGAACTCGGCAAACCGGGCGCCGCGCAGGCCGTCGGTCAGGCGCTGGGCCGCAACCCGCTGCCGGTCGTGATCCCGTGCCATCGCGTCCTCGCCGCGGGTGGGCAGGTGGGTGGCTTCTCCGCAGGTGGCGGCACCCTCACCAAGCGCGAATTGCTGGCCCTCGAGCACACTCCCGGGTTCGACGACCCGGTGCTGTTCTGATCGGCTCCTGCGTATCGACGACGAGTTCGCGCGCCATCGCGGCGGCCGCGACCATCCTGTCGCCGTCGGGAACCCGAAGGGTCCGCACGACCCGCTGATCCGTCCCGCTCACAACGGCACAACCCAGCACGAACGCCTGCCCGCCGGCGACGATCGCCCGCTCCACGGCGTGGATGAACGCATCCACCGTCGACCTCGGATCACCCTCGAATACCCAGACACCGAGATCCGTCGACACCACCGCCACGCACCGGCCGGAATCCGTAGGGTCGTGCCCGGAACCGAACGCCTCGAGGACGGTGGCCGCTGCGTGAAAGCTGTCATACCACCGACCGGGAGGTGTCCGGGTGCTCGCTTCAACAGTCCTGATCATCGGCTCGAATGTATCGCGGATCGCCGAATGCCGCACCGGTTGAATTCAACTCGGCCGATGCCACATTCGGCGCGCGAAAGTCGGACTACCGCACCACGTCGCGGCGGACGATGGTCTCGTCGCGGCCGGGGCCGACGCCGATGCAGGAGATGTACGCACCCGACAGTTCCTCGAGACGCAGGACGTAGTTCTGCGCGTTCTTCGGAAGCTCCTCGAACGTCCGGGCGTGGGAGATGTCTTCCCACCAGCCGGGCATTTCTTCGTAGATCGGCTTCGCGTGGTGAACGTCGGTCTGCGACATGGGCATCTCGTCGTGCCGCACACCGTCGACGTCGTAGCCGACACAGATCGGGATGGTGTCGAGGCTGCTGAGCACGTCGAGCTTGGTGAGGAAATAGTCGGTGATGCCGTTGACACGCGTTGCGTAGCGGGCGATCACGGCGTCGAACCATCCGGTGCGCCGGGCACGGCCGGTGGTGACACCCACCTCGCCGCCGGTCTTGGCCAGGTATTCGCCGTTCTGGTCGAACAGTTCGGTCGGGAACGGGCCCGAACCGACGCGGGTGGTGTACGCCTTGAGGATGCCCAGCACCGTCGTGATCTTGGTGGGGCCGATGCCCGAACCGACCGCTGCGCCACCGGACGTCGGGTTGGACGACGTCACGTACGGGTAGGTGCCGTGGTCGACGTCGAGGAGCGTGCCCTGCGAACCCTCCAGCAGCACCGTCTCGCCGCGTTCGAGCGCCTCGTTGAGTTGCAGGCGCGTGTCCGCGATGCGGTGCTTGAAACCGTTGGCCTGCTCGAGCACCTCGTCGACGACCTGCTGCGGGTCGAGGGCCTTGCGGTTGTAGATCTTGACGAGCACCTGGTTCTTGAACTCGAGTGCCGCCTCGACCTTCTGGGTGAGGATCTTCTCGTCCAGCACGTCCTGCACGCGGACGCCGACACGCGCGAGTTTGTCCTGGTAGCAAGGCCCGATGCCGCGGCCGGTGGTGCCGATCTTCTTGGCCCCGAGGAAGCGTTCGGTGACCTTGTCGATGGCAACGTGGTACGGCATGATCAGGTGCGCATCGGCCGAGAGCAGCAGGCGGCTGGTGTCCACGCTCCGCTGTTCGAGTCCGGCGAGTTCGGTGAGCAGCACCCCCGGGTCCACCACGACACCGTTTCCGATGACGTTCGTGACTCCCGGAGTGAGGATTCCGGACGGGATGAGATGCAGTGCGAACTTGTCGCCGTTCGGAAGTACCACTGTGTGTCCGGCGTTGTTACCGCCCTGGTAGCGCACCACCCACTGCAGGCGTCCGCCCAGTAGATCGGTCGCTTTGCCCTTGCCCTCGTCGCCCCACTGGGCGCCGATCAGGACGATTGCCGGCATGACGTTGTCTCCTACGGTCGACGTACAGTCGTATCCGACTGCGTGGTCCTGCCGTTCGTAGGCAGTGGCCGGGGGAACAGTCTAGCCGAGGGCGCGGAGAACAGACCCCACAGTACGGCTGGGGAGGCCAACTCGGGCGTGCCACTAGGATGATCGGAAAGGGAAGCTGCGGAAATCGCGGCGGGACATCCGGGCGAGGAGTGGCGTTGACCCCCGTAGTGCTCATTTGCGGCGACGCGCCGCTTCCCCTACCTCTGGGCTCCATTTCCGCCTCGAGCGCACCCACGGTTCCGGACAAGGACGACTTCGACGAGGTCTTCTCCAAACTGCATGTGGTCGCGGATCCGCGACTGATCGTGGTCGGCAGCGACGCCGCCCTCGCGGCCACCCTGACCCGGCTGATGCGCACCGAACGGCTGCACATCGAACTCGCCTACGTCGCGGAGCACCGTTCGGAGGCGACGGAGGCCTACCACCTGTCCGCCGGCGCGCGTGGCGCCCGCACCGCGCTGAAGGGCACGGCCAAACCGGTCCCCCTCATCCGCGACGACGCGGGGATCGCGCTCGTCGGATGCGCCACCGTCACGGGCCCGGACGGCGGCCCGCTCGTCGGCGAGGCGTACGTCGACGACACCCGGTTGTTCTCGGGGACGACGACGAACATGAACATCACCCCGACGCCGCGGATGCCCGGTCTGCGGGCGTCGATCGAACCTCGCCGGCGCTGGCTGCCGCGCCGCTGGGTCGAGGGTCGCGCCGTGCAGTTGGGGTCGCCCGCCGCGGCTCTCACCCGGGACGGCGTGCCGAACCCGCGCGACGTCAAGCGTTCGACGTTCTACCGCCACGACCAAGAGTGGCTGCTGGTCCGATGAACCTGCCCAGGGCGCGGACCACCGCGGTCCGTCCCAGTCCGGTCTTCCTGCTCGTCGTCGCGGTCGCGGTCGCCGGCGGTGTCCTCGCGTGGCGTGCCGAGCGGGAATCGGTCCTCGGGCATGTCGGGGTGTTCCTGCTGGTGGTCGCGGGATGGGTGGTGACGCTCTGCCTGCACGAGTTCGCGCACGCGTTCACGGCGTGGCGGCACGGCGACACCGACGTCGAGGTGCGCGGCTACCTGACGCTCAACCCGTTGAAGTACAGCCACCCGCTGCTGTCGATCGGCCTGCCGGTGCTGTTCATCGCGCTCGGCGGGATCGGGTTGCCCGGCGGCGCCGTGTACCTGCGCACCGGACTGTTCCCGCCGAAGGTGCAGGCACGGGTGTCACTCGCCGGACCCGCCGTGAATCTGGTGTCGGCGATCGTCCTCCTCGCTGTGATCCGCTGGTTCGGGCTCGGCGGCGACCACCTGGTGTTCTGGACGGGCCTGAGCTTTCTCGCATTCCTGCAGGTGATGGCGACCGTCCTCAACCTCCTGCCGGTTCCCGGACTCGACGGGTACGCCGCACTCGAGCCGTTCCTGCCGCCCCGCACCCGCAGGTCCGTCGACCAGTTCAAACCGTACGGACTGCTGATCCTCGTGGCGCTGCTGTTCGTGCCGTCGATCAACGTGGTGTTCTTCGACTTCATCTACCGACTGTTCGAACTGTCCGGGGTGCCGGAGATCTACGCGCAGTACGGCAACTATCTGATGCGCTTCTGGCTCTGATCCGTGAGTACTTATCAACCGCCGGCGGTTGAGAAGTACTCACGGGCGGGCGTCGCCCTCCGCAAAGTTGGGGGTCAGCCGCAGTTCCGCCAGCGGCACCTCCCGGCCCGGACTGCGGACCTCGACGCGGACGGGTTCGCCGGTGGCGTCGTCCCGCAGCCCGATCGGCGGTCCGCACTCGCCCTGAAGGTATTTGTCGCCCCACTGCATCAGCGCGAGCACGGCAGGCAGGAGGTCGCGGCCCTTCTCGGTGAGCACGTATTCGTAGCGGGTGCGCTGCCCGGGCTCCTTGTAGGGCTGCCGCTCGAACAGGCCCTCGGCGGTCAGTTCACGCAGCCGGGACGCCGCCACGGCCTCGGTGATGCCGACCCGTTTCGCGAAGTCGTCGAATCGCGTGGTGCCGTAGTAGGCCTCGCGCAGGATCAGGACGGCCGAGCGCGTGCCGATCACGTCCATCGCCTTGCCGATCGAGCAGTGCGTGGCCCGCCAGGTGTCGCGATCTGCGAGAAAGCCGTCCAACCGTGCCGCATCCATGCACCTCAGCCTAGCTGACTTGCAGATTCCATAGTCAGCAGCTACAGCCTCCAGGACAGGTGCGCGAGACCGCTGGCGTCGAGTTCGAGGCCGCGCGGAGTCGACACGAGCCGCATTAGTACTTCCTGACACCCCGGGCATCGCGCGACGACGCCGGGCGCACGCGAATAGACGTGGACGGCGGCCATCGGTCCGTCGAGACCGCAGAATCGGCACCGGCCGGTCGCCGCGGTGAGGTCGTGGACGAAGATCTCCGCGAACGGCCCACCGAGAACGTTTCCGTCCTCGAAATCGTTGCCCTGCAACGTACTCATCGAAAGCCCCTTCCTCCGGTCACGGCCCGGAGGGACCGAACCGCTCGGTCTTGATGTCGTCCGGCGAGTGCCCGAGCGAGAGCAGCAGACGAGCCACCTCCTCGACGAAACCGGTAGGCCCGCACACGAAGCAGCGCGGCGCGAAGTCCGCGGGCCATCCCCACGCCGCGAGATCGGCAGCGCTGATCCGACCGGCCGGACGGCCGGACCGCGGCGAGTCCTCACGGGTGCGGAGGACGAACGTCTCGACTCCCCCGTCGCCGGTCCCCGGTCTGTTCAGCTCGTCCGCGAACAACTCGTCGGCCTGCGTCCGCAGCGAGTACACGAGCCGGAACGGTGTGCGATCGCGGCGGAACCGGCGCTCCCGGATCATCGACATCAGCGGCACGATGCCCGACCCACCCGCGACGAGAAGCACAGGCGCGCCGCCGCCCTCGCGCGGCGACCACACGAACCAGCCACCGATCGGTCCGCGCACCTCGATCAGATTGCCCGCGGCGAACACGTCGGTCAGATACGGAGACACCTCACCGTCCTGCACCCGCTGGACGACCAACTGCAGGCGCCACCCGCCGGACGAGCGCGCGGGCGGCGACGCCAGCGAGTAGCTCCGCTCGGTGGTGTACCCGTCGGGTCCGGTCAGACGGAGATCGACGTGCTGCCCGGCGCGATGCCCCGGCCAGTCGGGTACCTCGAGGACCAGGGCACGCGCACTCGCCGTCTCGGGCCACGACTCGACGAGTTCGGCCACCCGCCAGCCGAGCACGGCGCGGCCCACGAGTTCACTGGTCACCCTGATACCTCTGCTCCCGCCACGGGTCGCCGCGATCGTGATACCCGAGTTGTTCCCAGAAGCCGGGAACGTCCTGGGGGACGAGCTGGATAGACCGAACCCATTTCGCGGACTTCCACAGGTAGAGGTGCGGCACGAGCAGGCGGGCCGGACCCCCGTGCACCGGCGCGAGCGGCGAACCCTCGTAGGTGTGCACGATCCACGCCTTGCCGCCGAGAAGGTCGGCGACGGGGAGGTTGGTGGTGTAGCCGCCGTCGCACCCGACGAGGACGAATCCCGCGGACGTCTCGACATCCGCGAACAGGGTGTCGAGGGAGACGCCCTTCCAGGAGGTGCCGAACTTCGACCATCGCGTGACGCAGTGCAGGTCGACCGTCGGGCGCTCCTGCGGCAGCGCCATGAATTCGGCCCACGACCACTCGCGGCGCCCGCCGGTCTCGTCGGTGACGGTCAGGGTCCACGTGTCGGTCGGGACGCGGGGCGTCGGCCCTGCGGAGAGGACCGGAAAATCGGTGACCTCGTACTGACCGGGCGGGAGGGCGTGCTCGCTGCGCGGTCTGCCGTGGAAGCCGGGGGTCAGAACAGCCATGCCTCACGTTAGGACCGACGCGGGATATACGCAGCACAAACCGTCGATCCGAGGCGTTCATCACACCTGACTTGCCATAACCATAGCCAGGTGTACATTGCTGACTATGGCGATTAATAGCCAGGTCTACGGCCCGTGAGTACTTGTCAACCGCCCCCGGTTGATGTGATGGAAAAGGGGCGGGGGGCTCCCGCTCCTCATGGTTCCCAGCGGACGCTGGGGGTGTCAGACCCG
>NZ_WXYH01000218.1:0-1483 GCF_009872365.1 Rhodococcus sp. T7 | reverse complement strand
TAGACCGCCAACGTGGATTCATCGAGAACGGCCCCGCTGGGCGCGGTGGCGGTCTGGGTCACCGCGACCACTCGCGAAACCTTCGCCGGTGCGTCGGCAGGATGATCGTCGCTGGTCACTGCGGCGCGCGCTGTCACCACGGCGTTCTCGCTCGCCCACCGATCCCACTGCCTGCCCGTGATCGGTGCGAGTACGGTGAACGCGGGCTTGTTCTCGGCGTAGAACCGTTCATCGAGCAGCGGTGCCGCCCGCTCCGCTCCCGCGGCCTGGCTCGGGTCCGTCGCCGGCGTGTAACTGAACAGGTCTCCCGCAGCAGCAACCATCACCGACTCCGGATCATTTTGATCGACCGCGGCGAAGCGGTCCGGCAGTGCCGGTGGAGGTGGGGTCGTCAACACGCTCGTCGGCCCGCCGGAATCCATCGGTGTGTGGCCGTGATCATCACCGTCGGAGCCGCCGCACCCGGCAACCGCTGTCATCACCACCAGTGCCGCGGCGACCAATCCGACTCGACTCCGTGCCCGGATCTTCGTTGTCATCACACTTCCGATCTCTCATATCGATTCACGGCCAACGGCTTTCGGTCCACACTACCTATGGGGTCCGACAAGAATTGGACGAAAGACCGCGTGCCCGAATCGGTTTCGCCAATCTCGATGCCGGACGGAGACCCGTCATCGCCACTGGGATTGTTGACCGCGGCTCCAGAGGAAAGCGGCGGCGAAGGTCGCCGCCAGGGATTCGGCGTCTGTCTCGCAGAGAGCACGAGCTTCGTCGGCTTCCCACGGGTGCCCGTAGCGGCCGAGGATCTCGATGGGAGTGCGGACTTGGGTGCTGGTGAGCCAGCTGTCCCGAAGCTGTTCCGCCGAGTATCTGCTGCGGAACGGATTCACCCTCTTGATGTTCACGTGTTGCTCACTCAGGACCGCGGCGCGGTGTAGCAGGCAGGCAAGGCGTTCCCCGCGCACGTCGACGAGAGCTGCGGTATCGGTGTTGTGCATGTCGATCTCCTTGTCGGTGGGCATGGTTACGGCCTTTCTTCGGGTGGGATCTCGCCGAATCGGCGGACGTACATTTCTTCGCCGGCCCAGTTGGAGAGGGGTTGGATGGAGACGACGTCACCGGATTGGGGTGCGTTCAGGAGCATGTCTTGGCCGTTTTGCTGGCCGTGGTAGATGCCGACGTGGTGGGTGTTTCCGCCTGCGCCGAAGAAGATCAGGTCGCCGGGCTGTTTCTGGTCGAGCGGAATTTCTTGTCCTCGGGGGTCGTAGAGTTGTCCCGGATTGGAGTGGTCGCCGGTGAAGTGCGGCAATGTGATCTGGCCGCCGGATGCCTGGTAGACGGCGTAGAGGGTCAGGCCGGAGCAGTCGAAGCCGGTCTTGTTCGGGTCACCGTGCGCGTCGCCTGCACCGCCGCCGTCGCTGATGCCGTGGGTGGGTCCGTTGACGTCGCCGCCGCCCCAGGCGTACTCGGTGCCGAGCCA
>NZ_WXYH01000217.1:0-1483 GCF_009872365.1 Rhodococcus sp. T7 | reverse complement strand
CCCAAGGGCAATTCGTTGCGGGGGCCGTTTCAGCCGATGCGTTTCGAGGCGACGGTCGAGGAGTGCATTGTGACGGCGGGGGAGATTCCGCGGGAGTTGTCGGGTGGGTTCTATCGGTCGGGTCCGACGTGGCGTCGGCCGTCGAAGCAGGGTACGACTCCGTTGATCAGTATGGACGGGATGGTGCAGGGGCTGGTTTTGGACAATGGTCGTGCGGATTTCCGGAATCGGTGGATTCGGACGCCGAAGTTCGTGGCGGAGGAGCGGGCGGGGCGGGGGTTGTTCGAGTGGACCGATGGGGGGTTCGGGGATTGGCGTGATCACGCGTACGGGGATGTGGTGCGCGATGAGTTCACCGCGGGGGTTCCGCAGGGGACGAACAACATCAACATTTTCCCGTTCGCGGGGGAGGTGCTGGCCTCGGGTGAGCAGGGTGGGCCGCCGATCGCGTTGGATCCGATCACGTTGGAGACGCGGGGGATCGTGCCGTGGTCGAGCAAGTTGTCGGCGGGTTTGCACGAGAAGTCGTCGTTCGGGGATGCCTCGTTCACGGCGCATCCGAAGTGGGATCACGATACCGGGACGTTGTATGGGTGGAATTGGCGGGACGAGGCGCCGTTCGTGACGATCCATATCGTGCACCCGGATGGGGTGGTGGAGTCGCGGGATCTCGACGATGCCCCGTATAACACGGTGGCGCATGATATTTGGTTGACACCGGAGTGGATCGTGATGCCGTTTCAGCCGTTCACGGCGGACAAGAAGCAGATCACCGAGCGCAAGTTGGGGATCTGGGGGTGGGATGCGTCGTTGCCGATCGTGATCGCGTTGATTCCGCGGCACGATCTGCACGGGGAGGTGCGGTGGATCAAGACCGATCTGCCGGCGGAGTATGTGATGCACACCTTGTCGGCGAATGTCGAGGGTGATCTGTTGATGTTGGATGCGCCGATCTTCAATCGGCCGCCGTTCCCGTTCGCGGAGGATTTCGCGGAGGGGGAGGATGTGGCGTTGTTCTTCTCGGTCTCGCGCAGTTTTCTGGGGCGGTGGACGATCGATCTGAAGACCGGGGTCGCGAAGACGGAGCAGCTCTCGGATCGGCCGTCGGAGTTGCCGAAGGTAGACGAGCGGTTCTACGGCAAGGGGTATACGTTCGGTTTCCAGGTCGGTGGGGTGGTCAAGCGTAACGGGATGTCGATGAACAGCCTGGTCGTGACGAATGTGAAGACGATGGCCGAGCAGGTGTATCAGATCCGCAGTACGGAGGCGGCGGCGGTGTTGGAGGCGACGTTCGCGCCGCGGACGCCGACGTCTGCGGAGGGCGATGGGTTCATCATCGTGCCGGTGTCGTGGTGGGCGGAGCGGCGGGGTGAGTATCTGATTTTCGATACCTACGACATCACCACGGGGCCGGTCGCGCGGATCGAGATTCCGTTCCTGATGGGCTGGACCCCGCACGGACACTGGATGGACTTCCGCTGAC
>NZ_WXYH01000216.1:0-1485 GCF_009872365.1 Rhodococcus sp. T7 | reverse complement strand
CGGTTGATGTGATGGAAAAGGGGCGGGGGGCTCCCGCTCCTCATGGTTCCCAGCGGACGCTGGGGGTGTCAGACCCGAATCAAGAGGAAGGGTGGCCCCCTCATGTACGAGTATGAACCAGTCACGCAGTTCGTAGGTGTCGATCTGCACCGGCGGCGGTCGGTGATCGTCCGCCACAACGGCGAGGGTCAGCAGCTGTCGGTGGCCCGGATCGCCAACGACCCGGACACCCTCGGGCAGCAACTCGACGACGCCGGACCGCACCCCGAGGTGGTGGTCGAAGCCACGTACGGGTGGTACTGGGCAGTCGACGCGTTGCAGGCCGCCGGCGCCAGTGTCCACCTCGCACACCCTCTGGGTGTCAAAGGGTTTCGATACCGTCGAGTCAAGAATGACGTCCGCGACGCCTCCGATCTGGCGGATCTGCTGCGCATGAACCGACTCCCCGAGGCTTGGATCGCCCCACCCGAGGTCCGTGAGTTGCGGGAGCTGGTGCGCTACCGGGCGAAGCTGGTGGCGATCCGGTCGAGCCTCAAGGCGCAGGTGCACTCGGTGCTCGGCAAGGCCGGAGTCCAGATCGCGGTCTCGGACCTGTTCGGTGTCACCGGCCGAGCCAGACTTGCCCGGGTGCCGCTCGGCGAGGCCTACGCCCACCGGGTGCTGTCGCTGCTGCAACTCATCGACACCCTCGACACCCAGGAGGCGCGGTTCACCGCCCTGATCGCCCGCCGGCTCGACGGTGATCCCGGGTATCGGGCGATTCAGGAAATACCGGGTGTCGGTCCCGTCCTGGCGGCGATCTTCGTCGCCGAGATCGGGGACGTGCACCGGTTCTCGGGCCCGGACCGGCTGTGTTCGTGGGCCGGCCTGACCCCACGGCACCACGAGTCCGATACCACCGTCCATCGCGGGCACATCACCAAGCAGGGCTCGAAGCTGGTGCGGTGGGCGGCGGTCGAGGCGATTCAGCTGCACCCGAGCACCGCGAAGATCGTCGCCGACCGCACCCGGATCCAGTCCCGCCGCGGGAAGAACATCGCCAAGGTCGCCGCGGCGAGAAAGCTGCTCACCCTCGTCTACTACGGGCTCCGCGACGGACACATCCGCGCCCTGACCCGGCAGGTGGCGGCGTGAGCACCCCGGACGCAACACACGCGTGGCCGCGTACTTGTCTGACCCCCGAGGACTCTCGGCGTGGTCGCCGGTTTGATTGACCCCGTGTGTTGCCACCGCACCACTCCATGCCCATCACCGACCCCCCTTTCCGAGGAGCCTTCTGGCTGGGCGAAGGGATGACCGGTAGCCGAGGTGGCTCGGCCTACCCCCCCACCACTCGCATCACAGTGGAGACGTGCAACCCCCCCCATAACCTCATACACCCCCCGCCGGATTTCGGACCCCCGCAGCCAGTCTGCCTCGACCCGGATCCGCTCCCGACCGAGACCGTTCGTCCTCGCTGACGCTGCGGGCGCTGCGTCCCGCCCC
>NZ_WXYH01000215.1:0-1510 GCF_009872365.1 Rhodococcus sp. T7 | reverse complement strand
CGCGCTGGCCATGCCGCCCCCGGAATAGCCGGCCAGCGCCACCGGGCTGTGCGTCAGCCCCAGTTCGGCCACCCGCTGCACCGCCCGCACGCTGTCGAGGGTGATCATGCCGCCGAGCTTTGCTGCACCGTACGCGCCCGTCGGGCCGAGATGATCGGGCACCGACACGGCCCAGCCGCGCTGCAGACCCAGATACAAGCCCGGTGACTCCTGCAGTTCCAGATTGAACAACGAGTGCGACGGGGCGCATTTGGTGCCCAGCGAATTCACGATCGCCTGATACGACACGAGCGGAGGGTTCGCGACGCCACGGGGAAGCAGCACGGTGGTGACGGCCAGGATCGGATGCCCCGCAGAGTTCGTCGACCGGAACGCGATCTGCCACCCGTCTGAATTCGCAAACATCCAGGTGTCGATCCGGCGCGTCCGCACGACGTCGCCGGGATTCAGGACCCCGAGGTCGGCGGGGGCCGAATAGAAGGGGTCGGGGTCCGGCCAGGGATACAACGGGTCGGCCTGCGCGGGAACCGGAATCGTCGCGCCCAGAAATAGGGCACCCAGAATCAACGCTATCCACGCACTGGATCGTCTCAACAATTGCCTGCCCCTCCGGGCCGCGCCGTCAGAACGATGTGAATCTTATACAGGGGCCGGTGCCCGGCGACGCGGATTGCGCCGTTCCATCCCGCCGTTCGTCGCCAGTTCACGTTAGGAAAACGACATCAGAATGGTCCCGGAATTAGGTTGACTTTAGTTTGGGAACGCTTGCCAAAATAAGGTCGAACTTGGATGACACGTGCTCTGACCAGCGATATTATCCATTTCATGACTTCGACCGACGCGCACAAGACGAAATTCCACGCTCTGCTTCACGACCAGATTCGCAACGAATTCAACGCGTCACATCAGTACATCGCGACGGCCGTCTATTTCGACAACTCCGACCTGCCGCAGCTGGCCAAGCACTTCTACAAGCAGGCCGTCGAAGAGCGCAACCACGCCATGATGATCGTCCAGTACTTCCTCGACCGCGACATTTCAGTGGAACTGTCGGGTGTCGACGCGGCGAAGGGCCATTTCGAGAACGCACGCGAGCCGATCGCACTCGCTCTGACCCAGGAGAAGACGGTCACCGAGCAGATCGTGCAGCTGGCGAGCACCGCCCGCGAGGAAGGCGACTACCTCGGCGAGCAGTTCATGCAGTGGTTCCTCAAGGAGCAGGTCGAGGAGGTCGCCAGCATGACGACGCTGCTGACCATCGCCGACCGCGCGGGCAGCAACCTGTTCGACCTCGAGGAGTTCGTCGCACGTGAGATGAGCGGCGTCGCAGACACGTCCGGCGCACCGCACGCAGCGGGCGGTTCCATCTAGGCGGCTCCGCCGCCCGTGCGTCTTTCTGGTTGCTCCAGCTACCAGAAAGGCGCACGGGTGCGAAGCGCCTACCGCAGGGTGACCGGCCGCCCCCGCAGTCCGGAGCCGGCACGCGGCTCCTCAGGTTTGTGGGGCTCGT
>NZ_WXYH01000214.1:0-1555 GCF_009872365.1 Rhodococcus sp. T7 | reverse complement strand
AACTACATCGCCCGAAGCCTGCTCGAGACCGGCGGCTTCAGACCCCAACTCCTACACCCCCGATTGGGATGAGCCGGATTGACCTCGTCGACGGCGGATCAGTTGTGCGCGGCCGTGCCAGCGGCCGAGGGCGTCGCCAACACGTAATCCGCAGCTGTGGCCGGCGCGGTGCCGGCCACCGGCCACAGCTGTGCGTGCGTCTATGTCCCCGGCACCGGGTGTGCCGGGGACATAGACGCAGTTCAATGCGGGTTTTTGTCCGAGGTTTCGGCTAGGTTCTGAGGTGTTCGTAAGTCCAATTCACGGGTGAGTCTGACCAGCTCGCCCACCCGACCCAAAGGGGTTTTGCTGTGAGTGTTTTTCGTATGTCTTCGCCGTCCGATGTTGTTGCCGGTGCGGTCGCGTTGGGCGGTCATCTTCCGGTCGACGAGGTGGCGGTATTGAGCCTTGACCGCCACCCGGCGGCGGTGATGCTGGTCCAGTTGGGTGACGATGCGGAGCGGGAGTCGGGGCGCATCTTGGACGCACTCGAGAGCGCCGCACCGTTCCAGGAGAGTCCGTCGATGCTGGCGGTGGTGTTCGGCCCGGCCGAGCGGGGTGATGTGGTGGGCGCGATCCTCGAGCGGCTTCGCCCCGATGCGGTGACCCCGGTGTTCGTGTTCACCGATGGTCTGGTGCGTCAGTGGCACGGGGCCGGGTCCTTGATCGGGCAGCCGGGCATGCCGGTCGATCTGGCGGCGCACCCGATCATCGCCGAGGCACTCGTGGTCGGCTCCACCACGCTCATGACCCGCGCCGAGATGCGAGCGAGTTTCGCCCCGGCCCAGCATGGTCCAGGCCGCGCCGCTATCGTGGCCGCTGGTTTCGGGCGCGAGCGCGTGATTCTGGCCGCGATGGCCCCGCAGAACGCCGCCGACCGTGCCTACGATTTCGCGTTGGCACCGTACGTGGGGGGAACCACCGGAGCGGGGGAGCGGGGCATCAGCGTCACGGACGAGCACGCCTCGATCATCGCGGCCGCGATGCACGATGTGCCGGTGCGTGATCTGCTGTTCGCCCGGATCGACGCACACAATGCCGATGCCGCCGCCGAGGTAATGCGTCAGGTCGGGGCCGTATTGCCCCATGATCTCGCCGGTGCGTTGATCATTCTTGCCGGAGTGTTTCATTGGGTGAGCCGTCACGCCGCGCTGGCACGTGAGGCGGTGAACGTGGGCCGTGCGCTCGATCCCGCGCACTCCTTCGGGAAGCTATTCGAGCAGTTTCTCAACCACGGGATGAACCCGGCACTGTGGGAGCAGCTGCGTGCCGCGGCGGTGCGGGCCCATCAGGACCAGTAGGTAACGAATCAGCGGTGCGGTGATCGAACGGGACGGTTCCGCACCGCTGGATTCGGCCAATCCCGTTGGTAATGAAGACTTCCGAAGTGATCATTTTGTTTTCTCCGGATTCCGTTATGCAACAAGCTAACCCGTGACCCAGCGCGCAGCGCGTGGGTGAATTCCGTTATTGGGCGGCTTGCCGCCCAGTCGGTTCAGGCCCCGGGCTGCGCCCG
>NZ_WXYH01000213.1:0-1580 GCF_009872365.1 Rhodococcus sp. T7 | reverse complement strand
CCGGTGGGGGAGATCGAGATCCTTGATGCGGTGGAGCGGGATCTGGTGGTGTCGGGGTGGAATGACACCGGGCATCCGGTGGATGCTGGTGCGACGTTGGTGTCGTTGTTCGACGCTCAGGTCTTGCGCACTCCGGGGAATGTGGCGCTGGTCTTCGAGGGTGAGGAGCTGACCTACGCCGAGTTCGATGCGCGGGTGAACCGGCTCGCTCGCCGGTTGATCGCCGAGGGTGTGGGTCCGGAGGCGCTGGTGGGTGTGGCGATGCGCCGTTCGTTGGATTTGTTGGTGGGAATGTATGCGGTGGTGAAGGCCGGCGGTGGGTATGTGCCGTTGGATCCGGATCAGCCGCGGGAGCGGAATGCGTTCGTGCTCGAGACCGCGGCGCCGATGTGTGTGCTGACGGTGCGGGGCGATGCGCAGGATCTGCCGACGGGCGATGTTCCGTTGCTGGCGATCGACGCGGTGGATTTGTCCGGTTTCGACAGCGCGCCGGTGACGGATGCGGAGCGGGTGTCACCGTTGCTGCCGGATCACACGGCGTATGTGATGTTCACGTCGGGGTCGACGGGGCGACCGAAGGGTGTGGTGGTCAGTCACCGATCGATCAGTTCGCATCTGTTGTGGATGGCGGATCGGTTCGGCCCGGATGCTGATGACCGGGTGCTGCTGAAGGCGACGTTTACGTTCGATATCTCGCTGTGGGAATGCTTCGGGGCCTTGCAGACCGGTGGGCGGGTGGTGATTGCCCGTCCCGACGGTCACCGTGACCCGGAGTATCTTGCGCGGTTGATGGACGACGAGCAGATCACGACGGTGCATTTCGTTCCGTCGATGTTCGAGGTGCTGTTGTCGGATTCATCGCTGCGCCTTCCCGACTCGCTGCGGCGAGTGATCGTCGGCGGTGAGGCGACGAGCGTGCACCTTGCCCGGCGGGTGGCGCAGCGGGGGGTGGCTCTGTTCAACGGTTATGGTCCTACCGAGGTGACGGTGACGTCAACTCTGTCGTCGTGTGCGGACGCCGAGTTGTCGAGGACTGTGCCGATCGGACGTCCCGCGTGGAACACGCAGGCGTATGTGCTCGATTCGCGGTTGCGGCCGGTGCCGGTGGGTGTTGTCGGGGAGTTGTACCACGGTGGCGTGCAGGTGGCGCGTGGTTATCACCGTCGGGCGGAGTTGACGGCGGAGCGGTTTGTGGCGAATCCGTTCGGTGGCAGTGGTGACCGCTTGTATCGCACGGGTGATCTGGTGCGGTGGAACGCTTCTGGTGAGTTGGAGTACATCGGTCGTACTGATTTCCAGGTGAAGTTGCGGGGGCAGCGGATCGAGCTCGGGGAGATCGAATCGGTGCTGCGTGACGTGGATTCGGTGGCGCAGGCTGTGGTGGTGGTGCACGGTGATGGGCGTGCCGGGGATCAGTTGGTGGCGTATGTGGTGCCGGGTGAGGGTGCGGTCGTCGATGCCCAGGTGCTGAAGGCTGCGGCGTCGCGGGATCTGCCGGGCTATATGGTGCCGTCGGCGTTTGTGGTGTTGGGGGAGTTGCCGCTGAATGCGTCGGGCAAGTTGGATCGGAAGGCGTTGCC
>NZ_WXYH01000212.1:0-1582 GCF_009872365.1 Rhodococcus sp. T7 | reverse complement strand
CCCCTGCGTGTCAGGGTGAGTTGAGTCCAACGGTTCATAGCAACCCCGCCAGCAGGGCGAGAGACGGATCAACCCCACGATGACGATTTCCCCCACCATCCAGGTCGAGGACAATGAGCGAATGGACCCCTCGCACCCCCGCGCCGACGGCCCCCGACCACGACGCACCTTCACCTCCTCGGACAAGCTCGCCCACCTGACCGCGTACGAGCAGGCATGCGAAACCAGCGAGGGCGGCGCCTACCTACGCCGCGAAGGACTGTACTCATCACTGATCAGCGAATGGCGACGCCAACGCGACGCCGGTGTCCTCGATGGCACACCCGGTCCAGCCGCCAACAAGACCGGCAAACTCACCGCGGAACAAGCCGAGATCGCCCGCCTCAAACGCGAACTCGACCGCGCCACCAAGAAACTCGCCACCACCGAAACCGCACTGCAGATCATGGGAAAAGCACACGCGCTCTTGGAACAACTGTCCGAGAGCGCGGACACCGACGAGCGGCACAAGAAGCGCTGATCGCCGCCCACCACGACCTGACCGCCGCCGGCATCCCCACCCGGGCCGCGTCCGCGTTGACCGGAATCGTGCGCTCGACCGCCGCCCGGCACAAGACCGACCGGCCCGACCCGCACCCGACCACGACCGCCGTGCGGACCCCGGAGAACAAGCTCTCCGACCGCGAACGGCGCCACGTCCTCGACGTGTTGTGCAGCGACCGGTTCATCGACCAGGCCCCCCTCGAGGTCTTTGCACAGCTTCTCGACGAGGGCACATATCTGTGTTCGGTCTCGACGATGTACCGGATCTTGCGGGAGAACATGCAGGTCATAGACCGTCGACGGCAAGCCAGGCATCCCGCTCGTGCCTGCCCGGAGCTCATGGCGACCGCACCACGGCAGGTGTACTCGTGGGACATCACGAAACTGCCTGGCCCGGTCAAGGGCACCTACTTCGATGCGTACGTGATGATCGACATCTTCTCCCGCTACATCGTCGGTGCGCACGTGCAGACCCACGAATCCAGTGTGCTCGCCGCGGAGATGATGACCGAGGTCTTCACGGTGCACGGCGTCCCGAACGTGGTGCACGCGGATCGGGGAACGTCGATGACCAGCAAGACCGTTGCCACGTTGCTCGCCGACCTCGAGGTCACCCGCTCGCATTCACGCCCGCGGGTGTCCAACGACAATCCGTACTCCGAATCCTTGTTCAAGACAGTGAAATACGGACCGATGTTTCCAGAGCGTTTCTCCTCGGTCCATCACGCCCGGGACTTCATGGACTCGTTCACGTCGTGGTACAACCACGAACATCGTCATACCGGGATCGGCCTGCACACCCCGGCAGATGTGTACTTCGGGTTGGCCGCGGCCAAAGCTGATGACCGGGCCGCGGTGCTCGAGCAGGCCCGTCGGAAGCATCCGGAGCGTTTCGGCACGGCAGCAACCCCGAAGATCCTCGACCTACCGACCACTGTGTGGATCAACCAACCTGAGGAGAAGCGGGAGCACGACGACTCCGACGGGGATCAAGCCGCGGCGTAACTCCCGTTGGACTCAAACACCTTGACAAGTTCCG
>NZ_WXYH01000211.1:0-1589 GCF_009872365.1 Rhodococcus sp. T7 | reverse complement strand
ATGTTCCCATGCTTCTTGGGCGGGAGGGTGACCATTTTGCGTTCGAGCAGGCGCAGGGCGGCCACGATCTGTCCGCGGGTGTGGGACGGGGGGATGACGGCGTCGACGTAGCCGCGTTCGGCGGCGACGTACGGGTTGACGAGGGTGTCCTCGTATTCCTGCTGCAGTTGCAAACGCAGGGCGTCGACGTCGTCGCCGTTCTTGGCGGCCTCGAGCAGGCGTTTGCGGTAGACGAACCCGACGGCGCCGGAGGCGCCCATCACGGCGATCTGGGCGGTGGGCCAGGCCAGGTTGACGTCGGCGCCCATGTGCTTGGAGCCCATCACGTCGTAGGCGCCGCCGTAGGCCTTGCGGGTGATGACGGTGATCTTGCCGACGGTGGCCTCCCCGTAGGCGTAGAGCAGTTTCGCGCCGCGGCGGATGATGCCGTTGTATTCCTGGTCGGTGCCGGGCAGGAACCCCGGGACGTCGACGAGGGTGATGATCGGGACGTTGAACGCGTCGCAGGTGCGCACGAAGCGGGCCGCTTTTTCGGAGGCGTCGATGTCGAGGCAGCCGGCGAAGACGGTGGGCTGGTTCGCGACGATCCCCACGGAGCGGCCGTCGACGCGGCCGAAGCCGACGACGATGTTGCCGGCGCGTTCGGCCTGGACCTCGAGGAATTCGTCGTCGTCGAGGATACGGCGGATGACCTCGTGCATGTCGTAGGGCTGGTTCGCCGAGTCCGGGATCAGGGTGTCGAGTTCGAGGTCCTCGGCGGTGAGGGAGTCCTCGAGTGATCCGGTGATCGGGTCGGTGGGCAGCATCCGGGGGGCGGCGGCCTGATTGTTCGACGGCAGGTAGGAGAGCAGGTCCTTGACGTAGTCGAGGGCGTCCTGTTCGCCGGAGGCGACGTAGTGGGCGACGCCGGACTTGACCATGTGGGTGTGCGCGCCACCCAAATCTTCCATGGTGACGTCTTCGCCGGTGACGGTCTTGATGACGTCGGGGCCGGTGACGAACATCTGGGAGGTCTGGTCGACCATGACGACGAAGTCGGTCAGTGCGGGGGAGTAGACGTGGCCGCCGGCGGCGGGGCCCATGATCAGCGAGATCTGGGGGATGACGCCGGAGGCCTGGACGTTGCGGTGGAAGATTTCGCCGTAGAGGCCGAGGGAGACGACGCCTTCCTGGATGCGGGCGCCGGCGCCTTCGTTGATGCCGATCAGGGGGCGCCCGGTTTTGAGGGCGAGGTCCATGACCTTGACGATTTTTTCGCCGTAGATTTCGCCGAGGGAGCCGCCGAAGACGGTGGCGTCCTGGGAGAACACGCACACGTCGCGGCCGTCGACGGTGCCGTAGCCGGTGACGACGCCATCGCCGACGGGGCGGTTGTCGGCGAGGCCGAAGTTCACGCTGCGGTGCCGGGCGAGGGCGTCGAGTTCGACGAAGGAGCCCTCGTCCAACAGCGCGGTGATGCGTTCGCGGGCGGTGAGCTTGCCCTTGGCGTGCACCTTCAGGGCCGCGGCTTCACCGCTCGGGTGCTGCGCCTCGGCCTGACGATTACGCAGGTCGGCGAGCTTTCCCGCCGTCGTGTGAATATCGGGCGT
>NZ_WXYH01000210.1:0-1606 GCF_009872365.1 Rhodococcus sp. T7 | reverse complement strand
ATGTTCACCTTGACCGATGACGAGCGGGCGATCAGTGACACGGCCCGTGATTTCGCGGCCGAGCATCTGGCGCCGCATGCTGTGGAGTGGGATCAGACCAAGCATTTCCCGGTGGATGTGCTGCGCAAGGCGGCGTCGCTGGGGATGGGCGGGATCTACGTCCGCGAGGACGTGGGCGGCTCGGAGCTGACCCGCGTCGATGCGGCCCGGATCTTCGAGCAGTTGGCGAAGGGCTGCCCGTCGATCGCCGCCTACATTTCCATCCACAACATGGTCACCTGGATGATCGACAAGTTCGGCACCGACGAGCAGCGGCACACCTGGGTGCCGGGACTGTGTTCGATGGATCAGCTGGGCAGCTACTGCCTCACCGAACCCGGCGCCGGCTCCGATGCGGCGGCGTTGAGCACCAAGGCGGTCCGCGACGGCGACGACTACGTGATCAACGGGGTCAAGCAGTTCATCTCCGGGGCCGGGACGTCGGAGGTGTATGTGGTGATGGCCCGCACCGGCGACAGCGGCCCGCGCGGGATTTCGGCGTTCATCGTGCCGAAGGATTCGGCGGGGCTGTCGTTCGGGCCGAACGAGGTGAAGATGGGCTGGAACGCCCAACCGACCCGGCAGGTGATCTTCGAGGACGTGCGGGTACCGGCGGCGAATCTGCTCGGTGCGGAGGGCGGCGGGTTCCGGATCGCGATGGCCGGCCTGAACGGGGGCCGGTTGAACATCGCCGCCTGCTCGGTCGGTGGGGCGCAGACCGCGTTGGACAAGGCCGTCGCCTATCTGGCGGACCGCAAGGCGTTCGGGGCGTCGTTGCTCGAGTCGCAGGCGTTGCAGTTCCAGCTCGCGGACATGCGCACCGAGTTGGAGGCGGCCCGGACCCTGCTGTGGCGGGCGGCGGCCGCGCTGGAGGAGGGTGCCCCGGACGTGGTGGAGTTGTGTGCGATGGCCAAACGGTTCGCCACCGACACCGGGTTCGAGGTCGCGAACAAGGCCCTGCAGCTGCACGGCGGGTACGGCTATCTTGCCGAGTACGGGATCGAGAAGATCGTCCGCGACCTGCGGGTGCATCAGATCCTCGAGGGCAGCAACGAGATCATGCGGGTGGTCATCGCCCGCAGCGTCATCACGGGACACGGGAAGCAGGGAGCGGCATGACAGACACGGTGGACGAGGTTCTGATCGAGAAGCGGGACGGGCTGGGCCGGATCGTGCTGAACCGGCCGAAGGCGATCAACGCCCTCAACCACACCATGGTGGCGCGGATCGCCCCGGCACTGGCGGAGTGGGCCGGGGACGAGGAGGTGCGGGCGGTGCTGATCACCGGCGCCGGGGAACGCGGCCTGTGCGCCGGCGGGGACATCGTCTCGATCTACCACGACGCCAAGGAGGGCGGCACCGGGTCGCGGGAGTTCTGGCGGGACGAGTACATCCTCAACGCGGCGATCGCGAACTACCCGAAGCCGTATGTGGCGATCATGGACGGCATCGTGATGGGCGGTGGGGTCGGGGTGTCGGCGCACGGCAGTGTGCGGATCGTGACCGAGCGGTCGATGATCGGGATGCCCGAGACCGGGATCGGGTTCGTTCCCGACGTCGGCGGCAC